>JAVBYH010000392.1 GCA_030824175.1 Bacteroidota bacterium
TCGTGAACTCGGGCGACAATTCGGTCTCCGTCTTCATGAACACTACCCGCGGCGGTCTCGCCTCACAGGTCATCTACGGTGTCGGTGCAAGCCCGCAAGCCGTTGTGATCGCCGATGTGAATGGGGACGGCGCGTCGGACATCCTCACGACAAACGCGTCCGTTAATTCCGTGACAATCCTGCTCAACAATAATCTCGGCGACGGCCGGTTTGCAACCGCCCCTGCGTCCGTCGCGACGGGTGCGTCGCCGCGCGGCATCGCCGTCGGCGATTTCAATACGGACGGGCATCTCGACATCGTCACCGCGAATGCGGGCGACAACACTGTGTCCGTCTTCCGCAACGACGGCGCATCGCATCTTACCCTAGTGAAATCGATCGCCGTCGGCGTGTCGCCGCGGGCTGTCGCCGCCGCCGATATCAACAACGACGGTTCCACCGATATCGCCGTCACGAACGCCGGCTCCGGCACCGTGACGGTGCTCCTGAACGAACGCGGGACGTTCACCGCATCGACGCTTACAGCCGGCAACGCCCCCACATGGATTGTGGCGGACGATTTCAACCGCGATGGGAATATCGATCTCATTGTCGCCAACAGCACATCCAAAACGCTTACAGTCCATACAAACACCGGCGACGGCAAATTTTCCGCACCGCAGACGGTGCGGTTGTTCAATGTCCCCGTCGGGCTCTACTCGGGCGACTTGAGCGGCGACGGAACGGCGGACCTTGTCGTTTCGCAGTATTCCCCGGCATCGGCCGTCAACACGGTTCTGTTTCTCACAAATACGGGCGATGGTCAATTTATACGCACGGATTCTGTCGTTGTCGAAAGTCCCGGCGGTATTGCCGGACTCGATCTCAATAATGGCAGCATGCTGCATCTTGCGGTCCCCAATTCAGCATCCGGGAAACTTTCGCTCATCAATCCGGCGGCAGGGCAAACGCCCGTGCTGCTCTCGCCGCAGGCCGCAACGACGTCTCTCCGGCAGCCGGTCAGGCTCGTGTGGCAGACGATCGGTCGGAACGTCGCATACCATGTGCGGCTGAGCGAAACAGCGACAGGGAAGACCATCGTGAATGACTCAACGGCGGCCGATACGTTCTATGTGCCGGCGGGACTCGGGTTCTCGACGTCGTACACGTGGACGGTGCGCGCAAAGAACGCTATAGGGTGGGGCGACTTTGCGCAGGAGTGGAACTTTATCACCGCAATCGCGCCTCCGCACACTCCGATACTGAGAGAGCCTGCCGAGGCTGCAATGGAACAGGCCGCCGCCCCGCTGTTCGTGTGGCATGCATCGGCAACCGCCTCCGCGTATCGAATCCAGGCTGCGGAGGACCCGCTCTTCGCTTCAATTGTTGTCGATGCATCGACGAGCGATACCTCGTGGCAATCGTCTGTGCTGAAGATTCATACGGGATATTTCTGGCGCGTACGTGCATCGAATTCCGGAGGGGAGAGTGAGTGGTCCCCGATCAGCTATTTTATGACGTACCTGCCGCCTCCTGAAAAAGTGCGCCTCGGCGCTCCGGCGGCGAACGCGCGGCTCGCCTCATCGACGATCAACTTTTCGTGGTACGTGCCGCAATGGGAAGTGACGAAATATTGGTTCGAAATTGCGGCCGATACACTCTTCATGTTCCGCATCGTCGACTCGTCTGTTGCCGATACGGCGTGGCGAATGCACAAGTTTTCGGGCAACCAGAAATATTACTGGAAAGTGCGGGCATGGAATGCGAAGGGCTGGGGACCGTTCAGCGAAATTTCAACATTCTCGATCGGCCCGACATCCGTCGGCGGCGACGATACGAGGCCCGACCGGTTTGCGCTCGAACAGAATTTCCCGAATCCGTTCAATCCGACGACTCAGATACAATTTTCGATCGCTGTTGCCTGTCCTGTGCAGCTAAAAATATTCGACGTTCTCGGGCGCGAGGTTGCAGACCTTGTCGACGATCGGCTCGACGCCGGAACCTATACGGTGCGGTGGAACGCATCCAATCACCCGAGCGGGATCTACATCTACAGATTGACAGCCGGGACGTATACCGGGGCGAAAAAACTCTCTCTGCAAAAATAATGCCGTGCAAATACTCGTATGGCCCGAATATTAGCGATGTGGTCAATAGTCGCCAATTCATTTATGAAAAGCCCTTTAACCAGCCGGTTTAAGGGCTTTTTTATGGTACAGTTATTGAATGACAATATACGAGCCGGGGATATGCACCGCAGGACTGGGTGGGGCCCCCATGACGACCCTTATGTTTTCATAGAAATAGCCGATTAATGATAGTATATATCCCAATTGTTTCTTCTCCAGGAGTGCTTGTATGAAACTTCGATTCCTCTTACTGTTCGTACTGGCTATTGGTATGAACGCCATGGCCCAGAATACCGTCACGAATGTGACGAATTTTCCAAACACCGTGTACGGCGACCTGGCATCGGCTGTCGCCGTAGCGCAGCCCGGCGACGAACTCACATTGTCTGCCGGAGAGTACTACGAATCGGTGAACATCGGAATGGACATCACGCTGACGCCTGCCGCCGGTGTGTCTCTATCGACGCTGGCCCTAGAGAACGGCTGCTCGGTGACGCTGAAGGGTTCGATGACGGTGATGACGTCGCTCGCGTTGGGGAACGGATTTATTCAGTTTACCAATGATGCAGACAGAATGGTGATGAGTGCCGGGGCGACGGTCACTCGCGTTTCGGGATATGTCAAAGGGACGCTTGAAAAAAAGCTCGATGTCGTGTCGGTGAACGCCGGCGCGTACATTTCCATGAAATTCGAAATTGGCGACGCGCTCGGCTACACCCCGATCGATCTGTCGTTGTACCACGTGGAGGCGGGGTCGGGTTCGGTGACCGTGTCCACGACGGGCGGTGAGTTTACGGACATCCTTGTTCCGTCGTGCATCAACGCGTTGCAGAGCGTCAACCGCAAATATGCGATCGTCAATTCCGGTTTGACATATAACAATTATGCCGCAAAGCTCACGTTCCTGCCTGTCGATGTCGACGCCGGCGCGGATTACCACATGTTCCGCGTCGCCTCGTATGAACCGGTGACTGAATATTGGGATACGCCCGGCATACAATTGTCTTACCCCGACAACATTACGGCTGCGGGCCCGATATTCGGGGCGCTCGAATTTTATATCGGCGAACAGGTCATGCCGATTCAGCGGACACCCATGTCTGATGCCCGCGGAATACAACCGAATTGTTTTTTGCAATGGGATCCCACCAATGGCGCGACCTCGTATCTGTTCGAGCTCTATCGCGATCCGACGAAGACGCCGATCAAAGCGGGACGTGTCACGGATTCGCAGTATGAAATCATTTATCCGTTTGTCGCGCTCGGTTATGATACGACATACTACTGGCGTGTGAGGGCGGCGTACGGCAACATCAGTTCGGACTGGAGTCCGCTCGACAGCTTCACCGTCGGCACGCCCGATTCGGTGATCGAGAATGATATCGTCCGCATCCATTTCGTCCACGGGGAGGGACGCATCGACGGTCTTGTCAACAAGCGGGGCTCGAATCGCGAACTCCTTCACAAGACGCTCAACACCACACTGAAGGGCGGACTCAATCGGGTGAACAGTGAGACCGGGACGAAATGCACGAGCTGGAACATCAATCCTATCTCGTCGGAAGAAGGCACGGCGGAATTCAACTATTTCGGTTCGTACGGCACCAAGAAAGTGGAGCTGGCGTGGAGAACGGACCTCGGATTCGAAATGAAGGTGACGTATGAACTCGGCGGCCAGGCAAAATTCAGTCCCGGCGTGTACTGGACACCCGGCGGCGATATCGGACCGCAGTACGATTTTGTCACAATCATCGAAGCGACGGGAAGGAAAGTTCTCCGCTACAGCAGCTATCCGTTGAAGGACAGCATCCTCTATAACGGAATGTCTCTCGGAAGCGGCGTCACCGACACACGGTTCGATGAAACGTTCGGCTTCAAGAATCCTCCGACGGACTCGCTCTATGTCGCCACGGGCGCCGCTCTCAATGGGCCCTACAACCGCGAAGCGTTGCGTGGAACGGTGACGCGCGAATTTGCGGTCAAGCCGACGAGCGCATACTGGGAGTGGGTGAACCAGGTTCAGGAACCGTTCTATAATATCAGCGCAGCCGACGGGGGGGCGACATGGTTTACGGACTCCCCGCAGTCGCTGACTTGGATGTCCAATCCCGATTTCCTCGACAGTCTCGTGAATATCACGCTGTCGACAGACGGGGGGCGCACGTTCCCCCATGTGCTTGCAACGGATGTGCAGAATACGGGCTCCTTCATCATTATGCTGCCCTCCGGGCTGTCGTCGACGAATAGCCGGATCAGGATCGAACTCGCCGGCCATCCCGAATACAACGGCATGAACAACGCGAATTTTACAATACGGCCGAGCGATGCGGTCGTCATCAGCACGCTGCCGTCCGTCACATCGGCACCGGGCGAGACGTTCATCCTTCCGTACTACATCGATCCGAACGGCAAGAATATCTACGCATTTGAAACACGCATCACGTTCAACAAAGCCCTGCTCTCGATGTCGAAATTCCGCCTCGGAGCGAATCTTCCTCCGGGATGGATGATCAGCGTGAGCGACAGTTCCGCGCGCGGGTTCGTTCAGGTGGGCGGTTTCTGCAGGAAGGATTCATTGGACTTCCCGATCCAATATGCCGACACGGCCGTCGTGTTCACGTTCACCGTGAAGCCGACTGCACGCGTTGGAGGCTACGATACGCTGAAGATCGAGAACTCGTATCTCGAGGCCGCCGGCGTAAACGCACAGCGTTTCGCCGTGAGCGGCAACGATTGTCAGGTGGCCTTCCATTCGGCCCTCTCCGGCAGGCTGTCGTACTATTCGAACAGGAAGGCGCTGAACCACGCGGTGAGAATCACGTACGCGGGTCTCGGTAACGCAGTGGAGCTTCCGATCAATGCGGTTGTCATGACGGACAGTCTCGGAAAATTCGATTTCTCTCCGATCCCTCCCGGCGCGGCAGTGACGCTGAGTGTGGAGCCCTCGGACAGCGTGGGCGTTCCGGCCATCGACACGTCGATCACGGCCGGAGATGCGCTGCTGGCGTTTCTCGGCAGGGACGGCGGTCCGACTCCGCTGGCGGGGTACCAGAAGATCGCCGCCGACGTGAACGGCGACATGCGCGTGACATCGACGGATGCGTTCGCCATTCTTCAGCGGGCGACGGGAGGCCTGCCGGCATTCACCGACCTGGATCTTGTCGGCGGCAGGGGGAACTGGGTGTTCGTGGATTCAGCATACAAAATGACGGCCTTTAACTGGACGGCGGCTCCGAAGACCCGGGCCTATGATCCGCTGGACACCGCGCGCCTGAAGGAAAATTTCTATGGCATCCTCCTGGGCGATGTGCTGCCGACGTTCGGCGGCAAGTCTGCGACGTTCAAAAAAGACTATTCGATGGGCGACGCCGCATCGACAGATCACGCATTCGCCGCGGGTGCGGTGCAGTTCTCGGTGCCGAAGGTCATGACCGCGAGCATGGGTGACACGATCGAGATTCCGATCATGCTGAATGCGAACAAGAATCCCGTCGGATCGTTCAATGCAACGGTCCGCTATAACACATCCATGTTGAAATACCTCGGCAAGTTTGCACGCAGCACGAAACTCGCCGGATTGTCCGGATGGACGATGGAAGTGTACGGCAACAATAGCACGGGGAAAGTAAGTGTCGGCGCAGCCGATCTGGAACAGTTCATGCATCCGATCGTCGGCAGCGGCGAAGCGATCAGGTTGAAATTTGTGGTGGTGGGTTCCCATACATGGGTCGACAGCAGCGATATCGTCTTCACGACGATGGCGGCAACCGATACCGTTGCGGCAAACCTGTCGATTTCCGCCTTCAACGGAAGGATTGTCACGACGGGATGGGCGGGAGTGCCGAAGTCGTTCGCGCTCATGCAAAATTATCCCAACCCGTTCAACCCGTCGACGCGCATCATTTTCGCGCTGCCCGACGAGGCCGTCGCTTCCGTTGCGATTTATAATCTTCTCGGTCAGACGGTGCGCACATTCGAAACGGCGCAGTTCGCCGCGGGATTCCATGAAGTTGTGTGGGATGGAAAAAACAACGACAGACAGACTGTCGCCTCGGGCGTGTATTTTTACCGGTTGAGTGCGGTGACAACCGCGGGCGTGAAGTTCAACGAGGTCAAGCGCATGATGCTGTTGAAGTAAGGTAAGAGATTTATTACGAAGAACGTCGAGCGAAACCCCATTTCGCTTCCCGGTCCGAAGTCAGTGAAGTATATCCTGACTTCGGACCTTTTTATTGCAGGGCGAGATTTATCTCGCCCCGTATATTTTACAGCAGGCCGCGTCGTTTCAGCAGCGGTGTGATGCTGGGTTCCGCGCCGCGGAAGCGTTTGTAGAGCGTCATCGGGTCTTCGGTGCCGCCGCGTTCGAGCACGTTTGTGCGGAACGACTTGGCGAGTTTCTGATCGTAGAGGCCCTTCTCCTTGAACGCCTGGAATGCGTCGGCGTCGAGCACCGCCGCCCAGATGTAGCTGTAATACCCCGAGGCGTAGCCGCTGTTGAAGATGTGGTTGAAGTACGGCGTCTTGTAGCGCGAGACGATCGACGGCATGAGGCCGATCTTCTTCATCGACTGATCCTCGAACGCCGTGGGATCGACTTCCTTCGCGTCGGTGAGCGTGTGCCAGTCCATATCCAGGAGCGAGGCCGCAAGATATTCCACCGTGGCGAATCCCTGGTTGAACGTTCCCGCCTTCTTGATCTTTTCGATGAGCGCCTTCGGCATCGGTTCGCCGGTCTTATAATGCTTTGCGTATGTCAGGAGGACCGCCGGATCGCCCTGCCAGTTCTCCATGATCTGGCTCGGGAGCTCCACGAAATCTCTCGGCACCGCGGTACCCGAGAGGCTCCCGTATGTGCTGTTGGAGAGCAGCCCGTGCAGCGCGTGGCCGAACTCGTGGAAAAGCGTGCTCGCCTCGTCGAACGTGAGGAGCGCGGGCGTGTCGCCCGTGGGTTTCGTGAAGTTGCAGACGTTGCAGATGATGGGGGTGATGTCCTTGCCGTTGTCGCGCGACTGCTTGCGGAAGGAGTTCATCCATGCGCCGCCGCGTTTGCTTTCCCGCGGGTGATAGTCGAAATACATGATGCCGACATGTCTGCCGTCCGCCTCTTTCACTTCGAACACCTTCACGTCCGGGTGGTACTTCGGGATGTCGAACCGTTCGGTGAGCGTGATGCCGTAAAGCTTGTTGGCCACGGCGAACGCGCCGTCGCGCACGTTGTCGAGTTTGAGGTAGGGCCGGATCTCCTCTTCGTCGAGGTCGTATTTTTCCTTCTTCACTTTTTCTGCGTAGTAGCGCCAGTCCCACGCCTCGAGCGTGAAGGAGTTTCCTTCCTTGGCGATGAGGGCCTGCATGTCCTTCTCTTCGTTCTTCGCCATCTTCAGCGCCGGCGTCCAGAGCTGATTGAGCAGTTTGTAGACGTTCTGTGAATTCTTGGCCATGCTCTTTTCGAGGACGAAATCCGCGTGCGTCTTGTAGCCGAGCAGATTCGCCTTCTTCACGCGGAGCGAAGCGATCTTCGCCGCGTTGGCGCGGTTGTCGAACTCGGTGCCGTTGCTGCCGCGGCTCGTGTACGCCTTGAAGATTTTCTCGCGCAGGCTGCGGTTGTCGGCGTATTGGAGGAACGGCATGACGCTCGCATTCTGAAGCGTGAAGAGCCACTTGCCCTCGAGCTTCGCGTCACGCGCGGCATCGGCCGCGGCGTCGACGACCCCCTGGGGAAGACCGCTGAGGTCCTCTTTCGCCTCGACGACGAGCCTGTACGTGTTGTTTTCCTTCAGGATGTTCTGCGAGAATTTCAATTGCAGCAGGGAGAGATCCTTGTTGATGGCCCGCAGCTCATCCTGCTTCGCCGCATCGAGGTTGGCGCCGCCGCGGACGAAATCCTTATACGTGTTCTCGAGGAGCTTCTTCTGCTCCACACTGAGCCTCATCG
>JAVBYH010000304.1 GCA_030824175.1 Bacteroidota bacterium
GTCCCGAGAACTGGAAAAAATAACACACGCATGAGACTCCGCCGCCGTCGGCGCCGGGGAGTGTAACGGGAAGGCGCATGGAAAAAATATTCACGTACGATACGACGCTCCGGGACGGCACGCAGGGCGAGGATGTTTCGTTCTCCGCCGAGGACAAGGTGAAGATCGCAAAGCGCCTCGACGCCTTCGGCATCGACTATATCGAGGGCGGCTGGCCGGGATCCAATCCGAAAGACATGGAGTTCTTCGAACGCATGCGGCACGTGCCGATGGCGCACGCGAAGATCGTCGCGTTCGGAAGCACGCGCCGTGCGAAGAACCCGGTGCACGAGGATCAGAACGTGAAGGCGCTCATCGCCGCGGGTACCCCCGCTGTGACGATCTTCGGGAAGACATGGATCTTCCACGTGAAGACGGCGCTCGGCATCACCGAGGAGGAAAATCTCGAGATCATCTCGGACACCGTGAGATTCCTGAAGGACAACGGCAAGGAAGTGATCTACGACGCCGAGCATTTTTTCGACGGGTACAAATCGGACGCCGCCTACGCGGTGCAGACACTCGAGGCCGCGCGCGCAGCCGGCGCCGACGTCATCGTGCTCTGCGACACAAACGGCGGCGCGCTGCCGCATGACGTCGCGGAGATCGTGAAGAGCGTAAGGCGGCAGGTGCCCGGCATCATCGGGATCCACACGCACAACGACTCGGACCTTGCTGTGGCGAACACCGTGGCGGCCGTCCTGAACGGATGCACGCACGTGCAGGGCACGGTGAACGGCTACGGCGAACGGTGCGGGAACGCGAACATGTGCTCCATCATCCCCGTGCTCCAGTTGAAGATGGACCGGCGCTGCGTCGCCGACGACAAGCTTCACATGCTCACCCCGCTGTCGCACTATGTGAGCGAGCTCGCCAATCTGAAGCACCGGAAGAACCTTCCGTTCGTCGGACAGAGCGCATTCGCGCACAAAGGCGGCATCCACGTAAGCGCCGTGATGAAGGCGCCGCTCACGTACGAGCATGTGGACCCGTCCTCGGTCGGCAACGTGCGCCGCGTGCTCGTCTCCGACCTCGCGGGCAAGAGCAACATCCAGTACAAGGCGCAGGAACTCGGATTGAACATCGACGACGCGTCGCTCCAGTCCGTTGTCGACGACCTGAAAGCCCTCGAGCACGAGGGGTATCAGTACGAGGACGCGGAAGGATCCTTCGAACTCCTTGTGAAAAGGAACACGGGCCGCTTCAAGGACTATTTCGTCCTCGAACGGTTCAAGGTGAGCATCCACAGGGATTCCATGGACGGATCCGCGCGGAGCGAGGCGATGATCAAGATCCGCGTCGGAGGCATCTCGGAGATCACCGCGGCCGAAGGCATCGGCCCCGTGAATGCGCTCGACAGGGCGCTTCGCAAGGCGCTCGAACGCTTTTACCCGCAGGTGTCCCACATGCGCCTGACCGATTACAAGGTGCGCGTGCTCGACACGAAGAAGGGGACGGCCGCGAAGGTGCGCGTCCTCATCGAAACGGAAGGGGAAACCCAGTCGTGGAACACCGTCGGCGTCTCGACTGACGTCGTTGACGCCAGTTGGAAGGCGTTGGTCGACAGTGTAAGTTATCATCTGCTCAAGGCAGAGGAATCCGCAACGAATACAACAGAATTGAAAGGATTGTAAGCCATGATCGTCGTACTCAAAGCTGGCGCCACAGAAGCGCAACAAAAGCATGTGGTTGCAAAGGTCAAGGAACTGGGATTCAAACCGCATCCGATCGTCGGCACCGAGCGCACCGTTGTGGCGTGCATCGGCGACGACCGGGACAAGATGCAGCTGCAGGCGCTCGAATCGCTGCCGTACGTGGACAGCGTCGTGCCGATCCTGAAGCCGTACAAACTGGCGAGCAAGGAAACCACGAAGGAGCGCTCCGTCGTGAAGGTGGGGAATGTCACATTCGGCGGATCCCAGTTCGTCGTAATGGCGGGTCCGTGTTCCGTTGAATCCCGCGCACAGATCGTGAAGAGTGCCGAGATCGTGAAAGCGGCAGGGGCGCAGATCCTCCGCGGCGGCGCATTCAAGCCGCGTTCGTCCCCGTACAGCTTCCAGGGATTGGAAAAGGAGGGGCTCAAGTTGCTCGCCATGGCGCGCGAGAAGACCGGCCTGCCGTTCGTCACCGAGGTGATCACGCCGACGGACGTCGCCCTCGTCGCGGAATATGCGGACATGCTGCAGATCGGCGCACGCAACATGCAGAACTTCGCCCTCCTCAAGGAGGTCGGCAGGGTCCGCAAGCCGATCCTCCTGAAGCGCGGCATGTCCAGCACGCTCAAGGAGCTCCTCATGTCTGCCGAGTACGTCATGTCGCAGGGCAACTACGACGTCGTCCTGTGCGAGCGCGGTATCCGCACATTCGAGGAATACACGCGCAACACGTGCGACATTTCGGCCGTACCTGCGCTGAAGGAGCTCTCGCATCTGCCGGTGGTGCTGGATCCGAGCCACGGCACGGGAGTCAGGAGCCTCGTCATCCCCGTGGCGAAGGCGGGCGTCGCTGTCGGCGCGCACGGACTCATCGTCGAGATGCATCCGAAACCCGAGGAGGCCGTGTCCGACGGAGCCCAGTCCCTCACGCCGCAGCAGTTCGAGAAGATGATGACGGAAATCAAAAAATATCTACCCCTGGAAGGCCTGCACCTATGACGCACTGATGTAAGGGGTGTGTGTCAGAATAACACGTTGCCGTATAAAACGACACCGGCACTGTGACATTCATTTAAAGTCGACTAACAGGGAGTGGACATGAACAACCGAGTATACATTTTTGACACGACGCTGCGCGACGGCGAACAATCGCCCGGATGCAGCATGAACTTCGACGAGAAGATCCGCATGGCCCGCCAGCTCGAGCGGCTGAAGGTGGACGTGATCGAGGCCGGATTCCCGATCGCAAGCGAGGGCGACTTCGAATCGGTGAAGGAGATCGCCAAGCAGATCCGCGGCTGCTCCATCGCGGGACTGAGCCGCGCCACGAAGGGCGACATCGCGCGCGCCTGGGAGGCGCTGCAGTTCGCCGCGAGTCCCCGCATCCACACGTTCATCGCGACGTCGGACATCCATCTGAAATACAAGCTCAAGAAAAACCGCGAGCAGGTGCTCGACGACGCCGTGCAGGCGGTGCGGTTCGCGAAGACGCTCTGCGATGACATCGAGTTCTCATGCGAGGACGCGTCGCGGTCCGACATCGACTATATGTGCCAGATCGTCGAAGCCGTCATCGCCGAGGGCGCTACCGTGATCAACATTCCCGACACCGTCGGGTACGCAATCCCCGAGGAATACGGCACGATCATCCGCTCGATCCGCGAGCGCGTCCCGAACATTGCGAAGGCGCGCTTGAGCGTTCATTGCCACAACGACCTCGGTCTGGGCGTGGCCAATTCGCTCGCCGGTGTCATGAACGGCGCACGGCAGGTCGAATGCACGCTCAACGGCATCGGCGAACGGGCGGGCAACGCCGCGCTCGAAGAGTTCGTCATGGCGCTGCGCACGCGGCACGAGAAGATCGGGCTGCACACGAACGTGAACACCGAGGAAATTTTCAAATCGAGCCGCCTGCTCACATCGCTCACCGGCATGCACACGCAGCGCAACAAGGCGATCGTCGGCGAGAACGCGTTCGCGCACGAAGCGGGCATCCACCAGGACGGGATGCTCAAGAATGCCATCACCTACGAGATCATGACGCCGGACAGCGTGGGCATCAAGCACAGCACGCTCGTGCTCGGCAAGCATTCCGGGCGCCATGCCCTGAAGCAGCGGTATCAGGAGCTCGGGTATCAGCTGACGCCCGAGGAGCTGGACGCGGCGTACACGGCGTTCTCCAAGATCGCCGACGAGAAAAAGCAGGTGTTCGACGACGATCTCATCTCGATCCTGCAGAACGAGGTTTCCGAAACACCCGAGACGTACACGCTTCACACGCTCCAGGTGATTAGCGGGCTGAACCTCATACCGACCGCTACCGTCTCCCTGAAAAAAGGCGACGAGGTCTCGCAGGATTCCGCGACCGGCGACGGCCCGGTGGACGCCGCCTACCATGCCATCGAGCGCATCACGGGCATCCGCGGGCAGCTGCTCGACTATTCGATCAAATCCGTGTCGTGGGGCCACGACGCCATCGGCGAGGTGCACGTGAAGATCGCGATCGACGGGTACGTGTTCAACGGCCGGTCGGCGTCGACCGACGTCATCAACGGAAGCGTGAAGGCGTATCTCAACGCTATCAATCACGCCTCGACCGCACGCTACAGAAAAGATAAGCCGACGGACGTGCATCGCGAAGGCGCCGCGGTCTGATGCGCCGCCGATGGACAATCAATCACCAAGGAGTATGCTCTTATGGCAATGACGATCACTGAAAAGATACTTGCGAAACATGCGAACAGGAAAGAGGCGAAGCCGGGCGACAACGTGTGGATCGACGTGGACGTGCTCATGACGCACGATGTGTGCGGACCCGGCACGTTCGGGATCTTCAAGAAGGAGTTCGGGGCCGGCGCGAAGGTGTGGGACCGCGACAAGGTGGTGATCATTCCCGATCATTACATCTTCACGGCGGACAAGCACGCGCGGCGGAACATCGAGATCCTGCGCGACTTCGTGAAGGAGCAGGAGCTGCCGCATTATTACGACGTGGATTCCCCGCGCTACAAGGGCGTGTGCCATGTGGCGCTGCCCGAAGAGGGATTCACGCGGCCGGGCGAGGTGCTCTTCGGCACCGATTCGCATACGTGCACGGCGGGCGCCTTCGGCGAATTCGCCACGGGCATCGGCAATACGGACGCCGCTTTCGTGCTCGGCACAGGCAAACTCTGGGTGAAGGTGCCGGCCACGATGAAGTTCGTGTTCGACGGCGTGATGCCGAAGTATCTCATGGCGAAGGATCTCATCCTCGCGGCGATCGGCGCCATCGGCGTCGACGGGGCGACGTACCGCACGATGGAATTCTCTGGCACGACGATCGACGCGATGACGATGGAGGACCGCATGACGCTCTGCAACATGGTGATCGAGGCGGGCGGCAAGAACGGTGTCTGCGTGCCGGATGCGACGACGATCGAGTACGTCCGCGCACGCACGTCGAAGGAATTCGAATGCTTCTATAACGACGATGACGCCGCATATCACAGCGTGCACAGATTCAACGTGAAGGACATCGAGCCGACCGTGGCGAAACCGCATTCGCCCGACAACAAGGCCCGCGTGAGCGAGGTGGCGGGAACGAAACTGGACAGGGCGTACATCGGCAGCTGCACGGGTGGGAAGATTTCCGACTTCGTCGCCGCCGCAGAGATCCTCCGCGGGCAGAAGGTCGCGATCGACACGTTCATCGTGCCGGCAACGACGGACGTCGAGCGTGCCATCAACGAGATGACGGTGGACGGCACAACGATCATGCAGGTCTTCAGGGATGCGGGATGCCGCATCGGCGAGCCGTCGTGCGCCGCCTGCCTCGGCGGGCCGACCGACACGTTCGGACGCCTGAACGGGGTGGAGGTCTGCATCTCGACGACGAACAGGAATTTCCCCGGACGCATGGGCTCGCCGAAATCGCAGGTGTATCTGGCGTCGCCGTACACTGTCGCCGCCTCGGCGGTGAAGGGCGTCATCACGAGCCCCAGGGAGTTTTTCGAATAGACCGTACAGCACACAGCGTTCCGACACCATTCACGGGAGGCACACGATGACACTAGACGTCCGCAGTTCAGCCTTCGCCGAGGGGGGGATGATCCCTTCCCGGTACACATGTGACGGGGAAAATGTTTCCCCCGACCTCGAGTGGTCGACGGTCCCCGCAGGCACGAAGAGCATCGCTGTCATCGCAGACGATCCCGATGCGCCGCGAAAAACGTGGGTGCACTGGGTGTTGTTCAATCTCCCGCCGGCGTTGCGCGGATTGCCGAAGGATGTGCCGAAGACGCCGACGCTTGCCGACGGCGCCATCCAGGGGATCAACGATTCGAACGAACTGGGGTACGACGGTCCGTGTCCCCCGAGCGGCGTGCACCGGTACTATTTCAAGGTCTATGCGCTGGACCGTGAACTGACGCTCCGCAGCGGCTGCACGAAACAGCAGTTGCTCGAGGCCATGGAGGGGCATGCGCTCGCGGACGGCGTGCTCATGGGGCGGTACACGCACTGACCATGCGGAAGCGATTGGTGGAAATATCTCGTATATTACGAATGAAGCCATTCATCCCATACACTTTTTAAAAAGACAATACTATGCGCTGGTTGTTACGTTCAAAAATCCACAAGGCCACGGTCACCGAGGCTGATCTCAGTTATATCGGCAGCATCACCATCGATCAGGATCTCATGGACAAGGTGGGGCTCTGGGAGGGGGAGAAGGTGCTCATCACGAGCAACACCTCCGGGTCGCGTCTTGAAACATACACGATCCCCGGCGCCCGCGGTTCCGGCGTCATCTGCATGAACGGCGCTTCGGCGCACCTCATCAAGGCCGGAGAAGAGATCATCATCATGGGGTATGAAATGACCGACGCGCCGGTGACGCCGACGGTGATTCTTGTCGACGAAAAAAATGCATTCGTGCGCTATCTCTAAATCTTAACCACAGACTTATGCTCAAACACATCATCTCCGGCAAGGCGTTCGTGCTCGGCAACGACATCGATACGGATCAGATCATTCCCGCGGCACACCTCGTGTACAAGCTCGACGATCCCGAGGAGCGGAAAAATTACGGCAGGTTCGCGCTGAGCGGCGTGCCGGTCGCGCAGTCGGGCCTGCCCGACGGCGGCATTCCGTTCATCGACGAGGGGACGTGGCAGTCGCAGTACGTGATCGTCATCGGCGGGAAGAATTTCGGATGCGGCTCGTCGCGCGAACACGCGCCCGTGTCGCTGAACATCGCGGGGATCGAGGCCGTTGTGGCCGAATCGTACGCGAGGATCTTCTACCGCAACTCGGTCGACGGCGGCTTCGTCGCGCCGTTCGAGACATCCGAGCACCTGTATCAGGAGATCCGCACAGGCGACGAGCTCGTGCTGGACACGCAGGCGGGCACGCTCGAGAACAAGACGCAGGGCAAAACGCATGCGCTCATGCCGCTGGGCGACATCGAGGCGATCCTCCGCGCGGGCGGGGTGTTCAACTATGCGCGCGAAACGGGCATGATCGAAACCAAGTAACCGACTTCTTCCATTATCACCGTCCCTATGTCCTCAACACATCTGAATCGTTCCATCGCCATCATCGGCGCAGGCAACATGGGAACATCGCTGCTCCGCGGCATCCTAAACGCCAATCTCACACCGTCGAAGAAGATCACGATCAGCGGCACGCGGGCCGACAGGCTCGAGGCGCTGGGCAGGGAATACGCGGTGCGGCACACGACGGACAACGCCGAGGCGGCGAAGGATGCGGACATCATCATCCTCTGTGTGAAGGCGTACGTGATCGGGAGCGTGCTCGACGAGATCCACGCCTCGCTCACCGAACAGCAGCTCATCATCTCGATCGCCGCCGGCGTGACGATGGAGTCGATACAGAAGCGGACGGGCAAGAAGGCGCAGGTGGTCCGCGCGATGCCCAACATCGCCTCGACGATCGGGTACGGCGTGACGGCGCTCGCCTTCGGCAAATTCGTGCACGAGCGAGAGCACAACGTCGCCATGAAGATCTTCGAGGCCGTCGGCGAGGCGGTGGTCGTCAGCGAGCATCATCTCGACGCCGTCACGGGCCTGAGCGGAAGCGGCCCGGCGTATATCTACATGGTGATCGAGTCGCTCATCGACGGGGGCGTGAAGATGGGGCTGCCGCGCGACATCGCGACGAAGCTCGCCGTGCAGACGGTGCTCGGCTCGGCGATGCTCGTGAAGCAGTCGAACATCCATCCGGCCATCCTGCGCGACCAGGTGACGACCCCCGGCGGCACGACGATCAACGCGATCCACGAACTGGAGTCGCATGGGTTGCGCTCCATGCTCATCGACGCGGTGGCGACCGCATCG
>JAVBYH010000020.1 GCA_030824175.1 Bacteroidota bacterium
CTCCGGCGCGTTCAACGCCGAGTACGGACAGGCGATGTCCGGCATTGTCAACATCACGACGCGCGAGGGCACCGACAAGTTCGGCGGAAGCGTCACCGTCTACGGCGGCGACTTCCTCAGCAACCGCAGCAACGTGTTCAAGGGCATCCAGAAATTCGACCCGATGAACATCCGCAATATCGAGGCGAGCCTGAGCGGACCGATCATTCCGGGCGACATGTCGTTCTTCGTGAACGGCCGGAATATTTATTACGGCGGATATCTCAACGGCATCCGGCGCTTCAATCCGAGCACCGTCGCGGGCATCGTGAACGACCAGCTCTACATCCTCGGTACGAATCCGATGATCGATTCGGCCATCGTCTATGCCGCGCTTCCGCAGAACCAGAAATCGAACGTGGACACGCTGAAAAAATACCACTCGCTCTATTACAATGCGCTCCGCGCGAACAATGTGAACGGCGTCGGGGACGGCGAAACGGTGGCCATGAACTGGAACCGCAAGATCTACCTGCAGGGAAAGATCGCGACAAAACTCTCGTCGACGATGAAGCTGAACATCACCGGCATCTACGACGACGTCGAGTCGCAGCCGTACGACAAGTTCTACCAGTACAACCCGGACGGCAAGGGCAAGGATTACACGCGCGGCTACACGGCCATCATGCAGTTTACGCACACGCTCAGCAACTCGACGTTCTACACGATCGGCGCCTCCTTCTTCGACAAGTCGTTCAAGCACCACCTCTATGAGGATGCGCACGATCCCCGGTACGTCAACGCCTCGCTCAGCACGGCGTTCAACTCGATCAGCTACGCCACCGGCGGCAACGACCTCAAACGGTATTACAGGTCGACGACGACGGCGCTCGCGAAGACCGACTTCAACACGCAGATCACGAACCAGCATTTCGTGAAGGCGGGCGTCGAGGTCCGGCAGCACCGCATCTTCAGCGAAAACATCAATCTCATCCCGGTCGACGAACAGACGAACTACACGCCCGTACTCTCATCCCAGTTCATCCGCACGCAGATCCTCGGTGACAGCGCCTCGGTGCACGACCGCTACGTCCACAAGCCGATCGAATTCTCGGCATACGCCCAGGACAAAATGGAGTTCAACGACCTCATCATCAACATCGGTGTGCGGTTCGATTACTTCGAGCCTGACGCGAATATTCTCGCGGACGACGAGGATCCGTTCATCTACAGCCCGGTGAAGCCGAACAACATTTTCTTCGACAACAACGGCAACGGCGAGCAGGATGCGGGCGAGGCGACCAAGACGTACGCCGATCGCGCCCAGTACTGGTACAAGAAGGCGTCGCCGAAATTCCAGATCAGCCCGAGATTCGGCGCATCGTTCCCGATCACGGACAGGGGAGTGATCCACTTCTCGTACGGGCATTTCCTCCAGATCCCGAACTTCGAACGCCTCTATCAGAACCCGCTCTTTAAGATCGGCTCCGGCACGGGCAACGTGGACGTGAACGGAAATCCGACCGGCAACGCGGACCTAAAGCCCGAACAGACGATCAACGGCGAGATCGGCCTCCAGCAGCAGCTCACGGACGACCTCAGCATGGAAATCACCGCATACATGCGCGATATCCGCAACCTTACCGGCACGCGCGCCGATCAGATCAGTATCGGCGGCGGCGGACCGCAGGCCGCGCGCAAGTACACGAAATACGTGAACAGCGATTTCGGCTTCGTCCGCGGCTTCATCCTCTCGATGGACAAGCGCTTCTCCGAGGGACTGACCATGACGCTCGATTACACGTTCCAGATCGCGCGCGGCAGTGCGTCCGACCCGAACGATGCGCGCAACAACGCCTCGGGCGGCAAGCTCCCCGAAGTGCAGCTCAATCCGCTCGGCTGGGATCAGCGGCACACGGTCAATTCCGTCATCTCGTACAGCGCCCCGTCCTACGGCGGCAGCGTCATCGCCCGCTACGGAAGCGGCCTGCCGTACACGCCGCGCGCCTCGAGCGACGTATCCGTGTTCCTGACGAACACCGGCATCAAGCCGGCATACTTCAACGTCGACACGCGCGTCTACAAGACGTTCATGATCGACGACATCAGGATGATGGTCTTCCTGCGCGTCAACAACATCTTCGACATCGCGAACGAGACCGGCGTGTACGACGACACGGGCCGGGCGGGCCTCACGTACGACGAGGCGCGCGCCCGCCAGAGCAACACGCGCGAATACGTGAACACGATCAGCGACTTTTACCTGGATCCGCAGCAGTATTCGGAACCCAGAAGGATCGAATTCGGATTTACAGTCGACTTCTAAGCATCGATGACAGAATATCCAGAGATTATCATCTAAAGGAATGTTGTTTATGAAAAAGCAAATCTTGAGAATGCTTATTCTGCTGACTGTGGTTGGAACCGGGGTGTTCGGTCAGACGGCAAAATCGGGCAGACAATATTATCTGACCGCCGTGCACAATGGCAACCGCGTTATGACGATCTTCGGCAACTACGGCGTCATCGGGCAGCCGTCCACGTCATCCGTTCGCGGCTCCTGGAAGTATCCGTCGAATGGGTATATCGGCGACGTGTCGCTCTTCGTCGGGGCGGAGATCACAATGCCCGGAAACGTGACATTCCATTCCGTCGTGTCGTGCCCGGTGGAACGACCGACGAAGAACCGGGACGTCGATCCGAGCGGCAACGATTACTGGACGTTCATGCCGCAGGACGGCTACGCCGCCGGCACGCGCGTGAACGGGACGAAGAACCAGAGCGTCGCAATGAACATCGATCCCGAAAGCTGGCCGAAGGCCTGGCCCGATAAATTGACGGACGCCGTCGATCCGGGCTGGCCCGGAAAGTGGAACGGATATTTCGGCAAGCGCGCGAGCGCCGACCAGGAAAGCTATTTCGTCATGGACGATAACAACGACGTCCGCTACAACTTCGCGGCGAACAATGCGCCCCTGAGCGTGTCGTTCAAGCCCGATTCGACGAACGTAAGCAGGAACGGACTCGGCCTCGTCGTCCGCGTGCGCGGACTCCAGTGGAATCAGACGCTCGCACAGGACAATATCTTCTGGCTCTATGAAATCGACAACACGGGGACGACGACGTACAACCGCGTCATCTTCGGCATGCTCGTCGGCACGTACGTCGGCGTGAGCGGTCCCGCATCCGACCGCTACGCGGAATACGACGACGACTGGTCCTTCTACGATGTGACAGAGAACATCACGTACACGGGCGATTACCCGCGGGACAACTCGCGCAATCCGTTCTGGCAGGGTCCCGTGGGCATGGTCGGCTACGCCTTCCTCGAGAGCCCGGGCAATCCGTTCGACGGCATTGACAACGACGACGATGCGGGCAAGTATGCGGCCGGCGCGCTGCTGCCGAAATTCGTGGCGGCGGATTTCGACTCGCTTGCGGTCCGCGTTGGCGACAAGCTCGTTTCCATTAAAGACGATTTCACACGCGTGCTCGTCACCGTGCCGGCCGCGCCGTTCAAGATGAAGACGCGCGGCAGGGATTCGGTGCTCATCATTCCGGGTACGACGAAACTGAACGAAGGCAACGTGGTGCTTGTGCAGGGACGCGATGTGCTGAGCGCAAGTGCGTACGACGGCGTCGACAACGACTTCGACGGCCTCATCGACGAGAACTATTATCTCCATTACCGACAGTACAAGGTCGACAACAGCACGACGCCGGCCAGGGTGCTCATCGACGTGCTCCGACCGGTCCATTATTTCGATTACAAGACGCTCACGTACAATCCGCTCTCGATGGTCGACGAACGTCGCGACGACCTTATCGACAACGACAAGGACTGGGACCTCGTGAACGACGACACGGGCAAAGACGGCATCTTCGATCCGCTCAACTCCGATACGGGGGAGAAGGACGGCGTCCCGACCTCCGGCGAACGGAATTTCGATTCGCGCGACGTCGACGAGTCGGACCAGATCGGTTTGACGAGCTTCGTCTACTTCACGAACAGCGGCGACCAGGTCGACCTGCGTGACGACGAGGATTTGTGGAAGCGCATGGCGCCCGGCACGTTCTCCGTTCCGAGCTCGATCGTCGAGAACCAGCCGGTGGCCGGCGAAGACGGCGACTTCATCTACGGATCGGGATTTTTCCCGCTGCTCCCGAACAAGACTGAATTCCTGTCGCTCGCGCTCGTCTACGGCGGCGGCAACGACGGATCGCGGCAGAGCGACACCGAGGACCTGCTGAAACACAAGAAGACGGTGCAGGATATCTACAACGCCAACTACCAGTTCCCGATCGCGCCCGATCCCGCCCCGACGCTCACTGCCGTGGCAGGCGACGGCAACGTGAAACTCTACTGGGACCGTCGCTCGGAGGATGCTGTGGATCCCGTGCTGCGCTACAAGGATTTCCAGGGATACAAGATTTTCAAGGCGACCGACCGCACGTTCAACGACGCGCTCGTCGTGACGAACGCCGACGGCGTCGCAAAGGGATTCAAGTCCGTCTTCCAGGTCGACGTCGTGGATTCGATCCTCGGGTATTTCTATCCCCCGCGCGATATCTTCGAGGGACAGGAGGGATTCACATTCTTCATGGGCAAGAACTCCGGACTCGTCCACCAGTTCACAGACACGGACGTGATGAACGGACGCACGTACTATTATGCGATCGTGGCATACGATAACGGCGACTATTATAGGGGCATCATGCCGTCGCAGAACAGCTGGAACATCACCACCGACGAGGGCTCGGGCAAGGTGCAGAGCACGTCGTCGAACGTGGCAGTGGTCATACCGGGCGCGAAGTCGCTCGGCTACAACGCTCCGACGGGATCGGAAGTGAAGGCGCAAACCGCGGTCGGGACGGGAAAGGTCTTCTTTAACGTCATCGACGAGAACAAGGTCACCGGCAGTACGTACGTGGTGACGTTCAACGACACGCGCGACAGCGGGAAGATGGTGCAGACGACGACGACATATTCGGTGCTCGACTCGTCCTACCAGACGGAAACAGTCGTGCCGAACAAGACGGACACGCTTTATGTGTTCCTCGCGCGGAAGAATCTCATGCCCGGCTCCGTGTCGCTTACGGCGATGGACGGTTCTGTCATCGCGCCCTCGGCGTACGACATCAACTTCGAGCGCGGCGCCATTCGGGCCAAGACGTCCAAGTCCTTGCAGGCGGACCCCTCGAGCCTGAAGAAATACACGATCCGCTACCGCTATTATCCTGTCGCGAAGAGTGCGAACATCAACGCCTCGCCTTACGTGAAGGAATCGAAGGACACGGACATTTTCGACGGCGTCCAACTGGCCTTCAACAACAGCTGGGCGATCAACTTGAACGACACGCTCTCCGGATTCACGAACCAGTCGAAGGCGTACCTCTTCACGTTCTCGACAGTGACGATCGCGCTCGACCCGAACAATTCGGCGCTCGACATCGTGCCGACGCGGTACCCGGCGGATTACGACGTCGTCTTCTCCACAGGAATCTCGGACACATCGGACGACTTCTACAGCTCGCCTCGGATTCCCGTGAACTTCACGATCAAGAACCGCACGGACAACAAGTCGACGCGCTTCATCTTCGACGATCAGGATTTCGACGGAAAGATCGGACCGAACGACAACCTGCTGCTCTTCGACCGCGACACCAAGGACTCGCTGCGCTACACATGGTTCATGGCGTTCAATTCGAAGACGAACAAGGACACCGTGTTCACGTTCACCGCAGGCGACACGCTGAAGATCCGCACGACGAAGCCGTTCCGCAAGGGCGACGTGTTCACCTTCACGCCCGCCGTGCCGACAGTGACGAAGACGCTCACATCGAAGGACCTGGACAACATCCGGGTCGTGCCGAACCCGTACGTCGTGGCGTCGGTGCGCGAGGAAGGCAACTACGGCGCGAAGTTCGGCAGGGGTGAACGCAAGATCGAATTCCAGCACGTTCCCGCGGATGCAAAGATCTCCATCTTCACGGTGCGCGGCGAGCTCATCCGCACGCTTCGTGCGAACGGTTCGATCGGCACCGGCACTGTCGTCTGGGATGTGAAAACAGATGAAAACCTGGATGTCGCCTACGGCGTCTACTTCTATGCCCTCGAATCATCCGTCGGAACTAAGACTGGAAAAATTGCAATCATAAAGTGATCGACAGGAGAATGAAATTATGAAAACGGTTTTTAAATGGATGTTGGCTGTAACGCTGCTCTCGGGTTCTCTTGTCGTCGCTCAAACAAAGGTCGGAACCTCCGCGGCTCCCTTTCTGGGGATGCCTGTCGGCGCCCGATCCATCGGCATGGGAGGAGGCACCGTCGCACTGACGACGGATGCGACGGCGATCTTTTACAATCCGGGGAGCATTTCCACCCTGAACATGTCACAGGCGGTGCTTGCGCACACGGACTGGCTTGTCGGGACGAAATTCGACTGGGCCGGCGTGGTCATCAACCTCGACGGCACGAACGCCGTCGGTGTGAGTTTCACGCAGCTGAATTACGGTGAGGACATCGTCACCACCGACCTTGAACAGGGCGGGACCGGCGAAAACTGGTCCGCCTCGGACATGGTGATCGCCCTCACGTACGCCCGCAACCTGACGGACCGGTTCGCTATCGGCGCGTCGGCGAAATACATTCAGCAGAAGATCTGGAACTCGTCCGCCAGTTCGATGGCGATCGATGTCGGCCTCCTCTATAATACAGGGTTCAACGGGCTGAAGATCGGCATGAGCATCTCCAACTTCGGCTCGGATATGCGCATGGACGGGAAGGACCTCTACAAGGCGATCGATCTCGATCCCACGATCCTCGGGAACAACAACACGCTGATCTCGAAATTGCGGACGGACGACTGGCCGCTGCCGCTGCTCTTCCGCGCCGGCGTGTCGATGGATGCCGTGAAAACGGACATCCTGCGGTTCACCGTTGCGGCGGACGCGCTGCGGCCGAGCGACAACGGCGAGAGCGTCAATATCGGCGGCGAGCTCGCATTCAGGGAGATGGTTTTCGTACGCGGCGGTAAGCGACAGTTGTTCCTGGATAACGGGACAGAGCAGTATTCGCTTGGCGCGGGCCTTCGGTACGAGCTGAGCGCCGTGAACGCGATCAGCGTCGATTATTCGTATCAGCAGTTCGACATCTTCGGCGGTGTGCAGTCGTTCGAGGTCGGTTTTACGTTCTGACGCGCTGTGGATGAGTGTTTTCCAGATAAAATAACACGGCTGTATGTTTTTGAACGCTTTTTCACCGAAAATTGCTGTATCTTTAACCACAACCACCATAATCCACTATCCTAGCTATAACAACATAGGAGCTATTCTATGAAACGAATATTCACAATGCTTGTTGTTGTACTTTTCGGTTTGGGTGCTGCAAACGCCCAGGTTGAAATTTACAAACGCACGCTTATTAACGTGCCTGCTATCGAACCGTCAGGATTCGGCAATTTTGTTGCCGGTGTCGATCTTGATGGCGATGGCAAACAGGAAGTCTATGCCGTTAATACGAATTGGGCAGAAGGACCGGAAGAACTCATTCCCCGCATCGTCAAATTCGAACGTAACGCAACAGGCGGTTGGGACAATGTCTGGAGCACACGGCTCTCGATATCGTTGCAAAACACGTGGCCGACGTTATGCGTTGCCGACCTCGACGGCGACGGCAGGAAAGAAATCGTCTGGGGTGTGGTAAACTCAACAGACGCCACGACGAACCCGAATCCGTCCCGCGTCTACGCCTTCGAGACAAAAGGCGACGGCAGCGACATCATGGGCGTTCCGGACGGTGCGACGGCATACAAGGCCAACACCGCATGGACGATGACGACAACCGCCATGGCCAACATCCGTCCCTTCAAAATGCAGGCATGGGATTTCGACCATGACGGCAAGTCGGAACTCGTCTTCAGCGATCGCGCGAACAGCGTTTACCGCTTCGGCGTGATCGGCGTGAACGCTGTGCCGAATTCCGGCGACACGACGGGCGTCGTGTGGTCGTACAAGTACGAAGGAAAAGTCGGCGCCGCAGGCATCC
>JAVBYH010000401.1 GCA_030824175.1 Bacteroidota bacterium
ACACTGCCCTTGCGATTATCGCATGCGATGTTCTTCCCCAGTTCTTCCCAGCCAAGATTTATCATTTGTGAATGAAATGAAGATTTGCTACATTTTGTATACAATTGCGACAAAGACCGGAAGGCTAAGACTGATTGGAAGAAAACTATCATATCGGAATGGATGTGCGGAAGTATGCGGATTTTGGCATCGGGACATATATACGGAATTTGCTCGATCAGTACAGCATTTCCTTAAAAAATCCGATAACACTCTTTGCCGGTCCGGAGGATGCGCCGGGGATTGCCACGAAGTACGCGTGCGGCGGGGCGAAGACGATCATCAACGCCTCGGCAAAATATTCGATCGGCGAGCTTGTCACGCTGTCACGTCAGGCGCGCAGGTACGGTATCCACGTGCTCCATTGCCCCCACTTCACGCTGCCCGTCGGGCTGCCGTGCAGATCCGTCGTCACGATACACGACATCATCCATATCCGTTTCCCCCAATACTTCTCATTGCCTCAGCGAACATACGCCCGTCTCATGCTTTCGCACGCATGTTCGTCGGCCGACCGGATCATCGTCGACTCGCACTTCACGCAGGCGGACATCGAACGTGAGTTTCCGAACTCGATCGGCAAGATCGACACGATCCACCTCGGCGTCTCCGAGCGGTTCGGCGTGCGCCTTGGTGAAGGGGAGAAGCAGGCCTTCAGAGAGCGGCATGGATTGACCCGGCCGTACATCCTCTACGTCGGCAGCACGAAGATACACAAGAATATCGGGGTCCTCCTCCGGGCGTACAAGAAATTCTGCGCCGCCGTGCCGATGGACCTTGTGAGCGCGGGAGAGCTCCTGTCGCTCAGCGTCGAATCGGGAGAATGTCTCGCAGACGAGGCCCTGAGACGGAACATACACGAACTCGGCAAGATCGATGATGCCGACCTCGTGGCGGCCTACCAGTGCGCGTCGATGGTCGTCCTTCCGTCGCTCTACGAAGGGTTCGGATTTTCGGTGGCCGAAGCGATGAAGGCGGGCGTGCCGGCGATCGGGGCGCGCTCCGCGTCCATTCCGGAAGTAATGGGCGATGCGGGGCTGCTGTTCGATCCGCTTTCGTCGGACGAGCTTGCCGGGCTGTTCGAACGCGTCGCGACCGACGACGCGCTGCGCCGCTCGCTCATCGAGCGCGGCACGGAGCACGTAAGGCAATTCACATGGGAACGCTGTGCGCGGCAGACACTTGCCGTCTACGAAAAGGCGATGGCATGAGTATGGAGACACGATGAACATCGGCATCCTCGGGGGCACGTTCAATCCGCCCCACCGCGCCCACATCGTCACCGCCGAGCACGTGCGCATCGCCGCGGGGCTGGACAGGATACTCTTCATTCCCTCGTTCATTTCCCCGCACAAGCGGCGCGGGGAGGACGCGAATGTCTCTCACAGGGTGGCAATGACGCGTCTGGCGATACGCGATTGTCCGGGTTTCGAATGCTGCACGTACGAGGCGGACAGACGCGGCGTCTCCTATACGCACGAGACGCTCGAGCATCTGGCAGGCATCTACCCCGGCGCGAAACTCTTCATCATTCTCGGGATGGACAATTTTCTCGGATTCTCATCGTGGAAACATCCCGAAAAAATTCTCGCTCTGGCCGGACTCATCGTCATGAATCGTCCGGGCACCGGCACGGGCTGGCCCGACGGGATCCCGAACGACAACGTCACATTCATCACGGTGCCCGAGCTCGAGATTTCCTCGTCGGACATACGGATGCGCGTGAGCCGGGGCGAGAGCATCGCTCAGCTCGTTCCGCGGGGCGTCGAACAGTACATAATGACACATAACCTCTATCGAAGGACAGAATGATCTTATTGCGCCGTACGCTGATGCTGATGCTGGGATGTGCACTCTCTTATGGAAGGCTCGCCGCGGAGACCGAGGACCGGTCGCGGTACAACTCATACTTTGAATCCGCCGCAGCGGAATTCGATGTGCCCGCCGATGTGCTCCGCGGACTCGCATTCAGTACCACGCGCTGGTCGCAGCTTGTGTGGGCCGACGGCGACACGGCCTCCTCGTGTTCAGGCCATCCCCGTGTGTACGGGATCATGGGACTGTGGGACAACGACCTGTTCGGACGAACGCTTCGCGAGGCGGCTTCGCTCATTGGGCGCGACGTGAACGACCTGAAACAGGATCCGCTGCAGAATATCCGCGGCGGCGCAGCGCTGCTTAAGAAATTGTATCGCGAGTCGTCCGTTCCCGCGTATGTCGCGCCGGGTTCGATCGAAAGCTGGGAGAACGCCATCGCACGCTATACGGGCATTCCGCAGCCCGAGCTTTCACACAAGCATGCGCTTGGTGTCTTCACGCGCCTCCAGGCGGGGTACCACCGGTACGGGATCGACATCGAAGCGCGCACGCTGAACCTCGATGCGATGCGCCGCTCCGTGGAATCGCTCGAGGCCGTCGCCGCACGGACCGATGCCGCCGCGCACACGCTGAACAAGACGACGGGCACGCCGGACTATCCGCCCGCAAAATGGGTGCCGGGCACGCCGGATTGCTACTACACTTCGGGCAACGGAAAGGTGTTCGTGGTGGTCCACGACATGGAGGGCTATTACGCCTCCGTCGTGTCGGGCTTCAAGACGCGCACTGATGCGAGCGTGCATTACTGCCTCAACAGTGCGCAGGACAATGCGGGAGACGGACCAGCCGGCGAAGTGACACAGATGGTCGAGGAAAAATATTATGCATGGCACGCCGTCTGTCTGAACCGCTATTCGCTCGGCATCGAGCACGAAGGGTTCGTCAGCAATCCCGCATGGTTCACGGACGAGATGTACCTCTCCTCGGCGAACCTCGTCAGGCACATGTGCGACAAGTTCAACATCCCCATGGACCGAAATCACATCATCGCCCACGGGGAATGGCAGAATGCGTCGTGGGTGAACTGGGTCGCGGTAAATTATCCGGCCATTTCACCGTCGTGCAACAGCCACACCGATCCGGGCAAGTATTGGGACTGGTCGTTTTATATGCAGATGATCCGCGGCGACACGACAACGCCGCGCGTGACCTCCGTGCCGCCCGTGACGCCGCTCCAGGTGTACGACAAGATCCGGATCACGTTCAGCGACCGCATGAACCGGACGACCGTCGAGAAGAATTTCTCGATCGCTCCCGCTGTACCCGGATCGTTCGCCTGGGAGACGGACAATCGGACCGTGACATTCACTCCGAATGTCTATCTGGCGTTCGACGCGCAGTACACCGTCACGATCGACACCGGCGCGCACAACCATTTCGGGAAGGCGTTGGATCAGAATGCGGACGGTGCGGGCGACATCTACAGCTTCTCGTTCAGCACGGTGAAGAGCGACCTTGCGGCGCCGACGGTCATGCAATCGTATCCTCGCGACGCGCAGGCGGATATCAGCGTGTCTGCCTCGATCCGTATCACATTCAGCGAGGTGATGGACGCGTCCACGATGGATAATGCGGTCGTGTTGACGGACAGCCTCGGCGCATCGATGCCCTTCACGAAAACGGTGACGACCGCAGGCGGCCTGACGCTCGTGGTGGTCACGCCGAACGCACCCTTCGTGCCAGGCGCGTCGTATACGCTCACTGTGACGCAGGATGCGAAAGATTTGAGCGGCAATCCGCTTAATGCCGTGCAGACGGTTGCGTTCCGCACGGTGAAGTATCCCCTCTTCACGGGCACCGTCGTGGACAACATCGACGCCTCGGGCGGATGGTGGCAGCCGTCGGCCAGCGGCGGCACCGTCAATACGCTGAACCCGACATTCAAGATCGTCGGGTCGCCGAAATTCAGCGGCACAGGCTCGGGCATGATTACATATCAATGGGTGAACGCAACGGGCGGGATCTGCCGCGAACACAACGGCACGGGATATTCGATCGAAGGCGGCACGATCGTCGGCCTGTGGGTGTACGGCGACAACAGCGGCAACAATCTCGAGTTGTCCTTCTACTACGGATCACCGAAATCGTACACGTCGGTGAGTGTCGGCACGCTGAACTGGACGGGGTGGAAGCTCGTGTCGCTGCCGGTGAGCTCCGTGCCGGGATCATCGCGGCTCTTCGAAGGCCTGCGCATACTGCAAAAAGCCGGTGCTGCGATGAGCGGCGTGATCTATATCGACGCGCTCACGGTGGGAACGACGATTACCGAAGCCGTCCGTTCAGAAGAGTCGGCAATGCCCTCGACGTTTACGCTGGAGCAGAACTATCCGAACCCGTTCAATCCGACGACGCATTTCCGATTCTCGCTGCCGGCGGCACGAACCGCGAGGCTCTCGGTGCACGATGTGCTCGGCAGGGAAGTTGCCGTCGTCATGCATGAAACGCTCGGTGCAGGCACATACACAATTGAATGGAATGCGACGGGCATACCAAGCGGCGTCTATTTCTATACGCTGCGGGCAGGCGCGTTCAGTGAAACGAAAAAATTACTCTTAAACAAATAAATCGAACACGTTACGATTGGACAACCATGAAACAACTATTCATTGCGATGCTCATGGCCTCGGCCGTGGCAACGGCTCAGATAGAGGTCACCTCCATAGAAAGACTTGTGCTCCCGGCGGGGCAGGACTGGACGAATCCCGTCTACTCTCCCGACGGCGGCTCGATCTATTTCACGGTGTCGTCGTATGACGGCATCTGGAAATACACGCGCGCGGATAATTCTCTTTCGGAGATCACGCGCGATCCGTCATCGGGATTCGGCTTCGCCGTTTCCCAAGACGGCTCCCAGATCGCCTACCGGCGAACCTCGTACGATGCTCAGACGCACGAGCGGACGCAGGATGCGGTCGTCGTCAACGCCGCGACGCTGAAGGCGCGGGTTGCCGCCTCGGGCAGCGACGTCTCACTGCCGGTGTTCGTACGGAGCGAGGCGGTGTATTCGGTGAACGGCGTGCCGAACACGCAGGTGCTCGCAAAGACCGCGGCTGCGGAGGTTCAGGTGCTCGGCATCGAGAACACGAAGATGGCGGTCCTCAAAGGCGGAAAGAAGGTTCTGCTCGATCCCCATGGCGACGGCAGTTATATATGGCCGACACTGTCACCGGACAAGCAGCGGATCGCCGCATACGATGTACGACGCGGCACGTTTGTCTGCGATTTGGACGGCAAGGTGTCCGTTCTGCTCGGCAGGAGAGACGCGGCCGTATGGACGCGCGATGGGAACTGGCTTGTATACATGGACGACAGGGACGACGGTCGGTCGATCACCTCGTCGGAGATCTGCATGGTCTCACGCGACGGAGGGACGACGGTCCGCCTCACGTCTTCCGCGGACGTGCTCGAAATGAACCCGTCATGTTCGCCGACGGAAAATAAAATTGTGTGCAGCGGCAACGGTGCGCTCTATGTGATCAGCTACAAGGAGACGAAGTGATGAATCGAATGAGTGTAATGCTGCTGGTGCTGATCGGGCTCGCGCTGCCCGCGCAGGGACAGAGAAAAGATTTTTCCGGTATGAAGTTCTGCATCGATCCCGGTCACGGGGGACACGGTTCGAACGACCGTCCCCCGGTGTTCTCCGGCCTGCCGTTCTGGGAATCGGACGGCAATTTTGCGAAGGCGCTTCATATGGAATCGCTGTTGAAGGCGAGGGGAGCGACAGTCATCCTTACGCGGTATACGAACGACTATCCGAACGACGCGGACGAGCCGAGCCTCAGTGCCCGGTACACGATCGCCAATCAGAACAACGTGAACTGGTTCCATTCAATACACAGCAATGCGGCGGGGGGAGTGAACAATGGGACGAACTATACGTTGATTCTGTTGAAGGAGAATACGTCGACGCGTCAGGCGCAGTACCCCGAGGCACTCGTGATGTCCGACCGTCAGTGGAAGCACGTGCAGGCGCACAACCGCACGGCGTCGACATACTGGGTGCGGACGGATTATACGTTCTATGGCGGCCCGAACGGCGGTTTCAACCTGGGCGTACTGAACGGCGCCGCCATGCCGAGTGAACTCTCCGAAGGATCATTCCACGATTACCAGCCCGAAGTGCGGCGGCTCCTGAACAACGATTACAGGAAGAACGAGGCGCATGCGCTCTACACTGCGTATCTCGAACACTTCGGCGTCGATTACGATACGACGGCCATCATCTGCGGAACGCAGAAAGATGCGACCGGAGCGGGTGTGAACAACGCCGTCGTCCGTTTGCTCCCGACGAACCGGGTGTATAACGGGGACGCCTACAATAACGGATACTTCTCGTTCACCGACGTGCCCCCGGGTTCGTACACGGTCCGCTTCGAAACGCCCGGGTACGCCGAGATCGAAACCCCTGTCACGATCATGAACAACACGCCTATGGTGGCCGGATCGACGCCTGCCACGGGCACGATCGGGCACGGACGCCTGGCCCCGTTCACCGTGTCGTTCCTCCGTTCGATGGATACCGCCATGGTACGCGCCGCGCTTTCGGTAACTCCCGCGATGCCCGGCACCATTTCGTGGTCGAACAACAACACGATGCTCACCTACACTCCGACGGTGAAGCTTGCGTTCAAGACGACCTATACGGTAAGCCTGAGCCTTGCCGCCAAGACGCCCCCCGCGCTCATCTTCGTCGACAACGGCAACGTCACCTCGTCGAGTACGACGTCCGGGTATTCATTCTCCTTCATGACAGAGAATATTCCGCCGTTCATCTCGTTGACGCAGCCGAAGCCGAACGACACGGCGTTCACGGTGACGAAACCGGTCGCCCTCAGGTTCACCGAGGTGATGGACACTGCGATCACGCGCAGGGCCTTCTCGATCTCTCCCGCGGTCGAGGGAGTGTTCACGTGGACGAATGCCGGGCAGAACCTGTTCTTCACACCCTCGAAGCCGCTTCCGTACTCGGCGAACTTCACCGTGAAGATAGACAGCACGGCGAAATCGCTCTATGGCGGACGACTCGATCAGAATCAGGACACTGTGGAGAACGACAATTACACGCTGTCGTTCCGGACGCAGGATAATCCGACGAGCGTCGTTGAGGGGGCGGAGCTGCTGCCGAAGGAATTCGGCCTGTCGCAGAATTATCCTAACCCGTTCAATCCCTCGACGATGATCGAGGTGCGGATCGCACGGGCCGGGCATGTGTCTGTCGCGGTGTTCGATGTGCTCGGGCGTGAGACCGCAACGATCGTGAACGAGCCTCTGGCGCCGGGCGTGTATTCGTTCGCCTTCAATGCTGCCCGCCTCACAAGCGGAGTGTATTTCTACCGGATGCAGGCGGGGGAATTCGTGCAGACGAAGCGGCTGACGGTGCAAAAATAAGGGGAATGATTGTCATGAAGAACGCCGTGCACAGGGCTCTGTGCACGGCGTTCGCATTTATAACGGGTAGCCGAGCGAAAAATACATGACCATCGGGCCCCAGGCCGTTGCGGTCCTCGCAACATCCCGCCGGAAGATGAAGCTGCGGCCTGCCGACAGCGAAACCGGGCCCAGCGGAGAGTCGAGTGCAAGTCCGGCTCCGATGCCGTGCTGCATATCGATGAAGCGTATGTTCTCCGGTTCAGGCCACGCCGAGCCGATGTCGTACCGGAGGGAGGCGTAGGTGTCCCAGATGATCCGGAAGGGGAGCGCGACGCGGTATTCCACGTTCACAAGGAGAAGTTGGCGGCCGAAGCGGTCGTCTTCGCGCGTCCCGAAAAGCATGGATTCCCCGCCGAGCGAGAACTGCTGCGTCAGCGGCATCGTCTTGTCGGCGTACCCGAACCGAATCTGGTGACGGAGTGTGTGCCGTGTGGAATATGAGTTGAACCACTGATACGAAAAAAAGATCTTCGAGAAACCCGAGGCCGCGGGCGAGAACATGGACGATGATTCCCACGAGACGTCGAGGAGTGAGCCGGTGCGCGGGAAGGGGTAACGGTCCAGCGCGTCGATCGTCGATCCGAACCTGAACGTATGCATCGAATACGATTCCGATTTCGGAACTGTCCCCTTGAGACCCTTCAGCGATATTCCTTCGATCCGATACTCGAG
>JAVBYH010000236.1 GCA_030824175.1 Bacteroidota bacterium
AATGCGGGCGTGCTGGGCACGATGAAACCGGAGGCGATCATCATGCATCCCCTGCCTCGGTCTGTGGAGATCGACCCGGCCGTAGACGCGGATCCCCGTGCCGTCTACTTCAGCCAGTCGAAGAACGGACTCTTCGTGCGCATGGCGCTGCTGACGATCCTCTTCGATCAGGAATAAGGCGTCGAAGGATTTCAATTCACGAGGGAGCTCACAGCAGAAGGAACATTGTGTATGAACACAAACGAGTACATCGCCCTGGAAGAACAGTACGGGGCGCACAATTACCACCCGCTCGATGTTGTCATCGAAAAGGGCGAGGGGGTCTGGGTGACGGACGTCGAGGGGAAGCGGTATCTCGACTGTCTTGCCGCCTACTCGGCGCTCAATCAGGGCCACTGTCATCCGAAGATCATGGAGGCGTTCCTCACGCAGGCAAAGAAGGTGACGCTCACGAGCCGCGCGTTCCGGAACGACAAGCTCCCGCTGCTCTACAAGATGCTCCACGACATCACGGGATACGAGATGGCGCTGCCGATGAACTCCGGAGCGGAGGCGGTCGAAACGGCGATCAAAGCCGCCCGCAAATGGGGCTACACGGTGAAGCACATCCCCGAAGACAAGGCCGAGATCATCTGCGCGACGGACAATTTCCACGGCCGCACGACGACGATCGTGGGATTCTCGACAGAGGAGCAATACAGGAAGGACTTCGGCCCGTTCACGCCGGGATTCCGCATCGTGACATACGGGGACATCGAAAGCCTGAAAGCGGCGATCACGCCGAACACGGCCGCCTTCCTCGTCGAACCCATCCAGGGAGAGGCGGGCATCATCGTGCCCCCCGAAGGGTATCTGCGCGAAGCCGCGCGTCTCTGCAAGGAGAATAATGTGCTCCTTGTCTGCGACGAGATCCAGTCGGGCCTCGGCCGCAGCGGCAAACTCTTCGCCTTCGAGTACGACAACATCCGTCCGGACATGGTCATCATCGGCAAGGCCCTGGGCGGGGGATTCTATCCCGTCTCCGCCGTGCTTTCGAACCGCGACATCCTCGGCGTCTTCAAGCCGGGCGAGCACGGCTCCACATTCGGCGGCAATCCGCTCGCCGCAGCGGTCGCCATCGCCGCGCTCACCGTACTTGTCGACGAACATCTCGTCGAACGCTCGTTCGAGCTCGGTAATTATTTCATGACGAGGCTCAGGGCGATCAAGGATGCGCACATCAGGGAGGTACGCGGCCGCGGGCTCTGGATCGGATTCGTTCTCGACGTGAAGGCCCGCCCATACTGCGTCGCGCTCATGAAGGAAGGCATCCTCTGCAAGGAAACGCACGAAAACGTCATACGCTTCGCGCCCCCGCTTGTCATCACAAAGGGGGAGATCGATTGGGTATGTGAACGCATTGAACAAGTGGTACACTCGATACACTAATAATGAACGATCCTCTTCCCCCGGGGGAAGAGTGAAGAACCTCTATCATTAGGAGTACTGTATGTCGAACGCAGCACGAATCAATACAATCATCGTTGGAGCCGCAGGCAGGGATTTCCACAATTTCAACATGATCTATCGCGGCAATGAATTGTATAATGTCGTGGCCTTCACGGCCGCGCAGATTCCAAACATCGCAGGCAGAAAATATCCCGCATCGCTCGCAGGGAAACTCTATCCCGCAGGCATCCCCATCTTCGAGGAGAAGGATCTCGAGAAGCTCATCAAAAAATTCAACGTGGAAGAGGTCGTCTTTTCGTACAGCGACGTCACATACAACCACGTGATGAGCATCGGATCGAGGGTCACGGCGGCAGGGGCACACTTCAAATTGCTGAGCGCGACGCAGACGATGATCAAAAGCACGAAGCCCGTCGTCTCTGTCTGCGCGGTGAGGACCGGAAGCGGCAAGAGCCAAACCGGCAGAAAAGTATCGGCGCTTCTGCAGGGCATGGGATTCCGCGTCGCCGCTGTGCGACACCCGATGCCGTACGGCGACCTCGAGAAGCAGAAGGTGCAGCGCTACGCGACGCTGGCCGACCTGAAGAAGCACAAGTGCACGATCGAGGAGATGGAGGAGTACGAGCCGCATATCGTGAGCGGCACCATCATCTACGCAGGCGTCGACTATGCGGCGATCCTCGAACAGGCCGAGAAGGACGCCGACGTGATCATCTGGGACGGCGGCAACAACGACCTGCCGTTTTACAAGCCCGACATCCACATCGTCGTCGCCGATCCGCTGCGCACGGGCGACGAACTCCGGTATTTCCCGAGCGAAGCGAACCTCCGCCTTGCGGACGTCGTCGTCATTAACAAGATAGACTCCGCGACGCCCGAGAACGTGGACCGGCTGCGCGACAATATCCGCAGCGTCAATCCGACGGCGAAGATCATCGACGCAGCCTCGCCCATCGTGCTCGAGAAGAGCGACTTGGTCGCCGGCAAGCGCGTGCTCGTCATCGAGGACGGCCCGACCTTGACGCACGGCGAAATGACATTCGGCGCCGGCACCGTGGCAGCCAAAAAATTCGGCGCCGCCGAGCTCATCGATCCGCGTCCGTACGTGAGCGGCGAGATGAAGAAGACGTACGACACGTATCCGAAGATCGGCGTCCTCCTGCCCGCGATGGGGTACAGCGACAAACAGATTCGTGACCTCGAAGCGACGGTGAACCGCGTGCCGTGCGACGTCGTCATCATCGGCACGCCGATCGACCTGAAGCGCATCATCAAGATCAAAAAGCCCGCGCTCCGCGTCACGTACGACCTCCAGGAGATCGGAGAGCCGAGCCTGCAGACGGTGCTCACGGAATTTGCCAAAAAAATAAAATAAATTCCGTATATTCATCTATATCCGAGTAGGGGCGTATGCAATACGCCCCTACACTTATTTTATCCAGCCGCCGTGCATCGTAATTGCACACACATGATGATACGCACGATTCTTTTAACGCTGCTCGGTTTCATCGCTGCATCCGCCGGCGCGCAGCCGGCGCATACGGCGTCGGGGCGCGTGCAGCGCTTCGAACGGTTCCCCTCGCGCCATGTCGACGCGCGCACCGTGGATGTTTGGCTGCCGGACGGGTACGACGGGACGCAGCGATTCGCCGTGCTTTACATGCACGACGGGAGAGGATTGTTCGATTCGGCGATCACATGGAATCATCTCGAATGGGGCGTCGACGAGGCGTTGGGGCCGCTCATGGCCTCGGGCACGATCCGGAACACGATCGTCGTCGGCGTGTGGCACAACAACGCGAAGCGGCACATCGAATATCTGCCGCAGCGGGCGTACTTCCTCATGTCGGAGGCGGAGCAGCGATCGGTGATCGAGACGGACAGCAAGGGGCCCGGTGCGCCTCCGGATGTGCGGCCGATCTCGGACGCTTACCTGCGGTTCCTCGTGACCGAATTAAAACCATTCATCGACAGCGCCTTTGCGACGCGCACGGACAGGGAGAATACGTTCGTTGCCGGCTCGAGCATGGGCGGTCTCATCTCCATGTATGCGATCTGCGAGTATCCTCGCGTGTTCGGCGGCGCGGCGTGTTTTTCGACGCACTGGCCGGGAAGTGGGGGATTGGGGAGCCCGGTACCCGCGGCATTGATGCGGTACATGAGGGAGTTTCTGCCGGCACCGGATACGCACAAGCTGTATTTCGATTACGGTACGGAGGGGCTGGACTCGCTCTATAAACCGTTCCAGGCGCAGGCCGACGAGATCATACGCGACAGGGGATTCACGGCGAAGAACTGGATGACGCTTGAATATCCGGGGGAGGAGCATTCCGAGCGCGCGTGGAGGAAACGCCTCGCGATTCCATTTACATTTTTGCTGGGGAACTGATGCCGACACTGCCCGATTCAATCATTTTGGCGTCGCGGTCGCCGCGGCGCGCACAGCTCCTCCGGCAGATCGGTCTCCGGTTCGAGACCTCCGTATGCGACATCGAAGAGGTGTTCGATCCGGCGCTGTCGCCGCAGGAGAACGCGCGGTCTCTCTCGCATATGAAGGCGGCGGACGTGGCCTCGCGCTGCGAGCACGGCATCGTGCTCGGCTCGGACACGATCGTGGTGCTGGACGGCGTCCTGCTCGGGAAGCCCGTGTCGAGGGAGGATGCGATACGGATGCTCCGCACGCTTTCCGGGAGGACGCATACAGTCGTGACAGGGTTTGCGCTAGTTGATGCGGAAACAAAAAAATCTTATATTGATTGCGAACAAACGGACGTCACATTCCGCGTGCTCGACGACGACGAGATCGCGGCATACGTCGACGCAGGATCGCCGATGGACAAGGCGGGCGCGTACGGCATCCAGGACGATTTCGGGGCGGTGTTTGTAGAACGCATAGCCGGCGATTATTACACGGTCGTCGGCCTTCCGTTGTCCAAGGTCTATTGTGCATTACAGCGGTTCATGAACCTCATACAAAAAGGATAAGCTATGGAGAAAAAACTCAGAATATTAATCGCGAAGGCCGGGTTGGACGGGCACGATCGCGGGGCGAAGGTGATCGCCGCAGCGCTGCGCGATGCGGGCATGGAAGTCATCTATACGGGGCTTCGCAAGTCGCCTGAAATGATCGTGGAATCGGCGTTGCAGGAAGACGTGGACGGGATCGGCATCAGTTCGCTCTCCGGCGCGCACATGACCATTTTCCCGAAGGTGGTCGCGCTCATGAAGGAGAAGGGCATCAACGACATCATCCTCTTCGGCGGCGGCATCATTCCCCAAGCGGACATCGACGCGTTGAAGGCGATGGGAGTCGGCGAGCTCTTCACGCCGGGCACCCCGACGCAAGCCATCGTGGAATACCTCAACAAGGCCTGCGGCGTCTCCGCGTAATATGCACGACGCCCGTCATGCGCTCGTATGCGCATGACGGGCGTTTCCTTCTCTTTCTATTTCCGTTATTGCGAATCGTCGAGCTCGATCGACGCATGGGCCTGCGTCTCCGCGGGAGGCGGGTCGGTGCGTCTGTTCCGGACGACGATGTCCGTGGCGTCGAAGCCGAACAGGTCGTCGCTCGTGAAGATCATCTGAAAATCCTTTTCCGTGAAGAACACCCTGAACTTTTCCGCGAGCTCGTCCAGGCGTTTCAGGTAGAAGCCCGTGTTCTCGTCCGGAAAATTTTCATCCCAGAGGTGCGCCTCCTTCACGTTCCTGAACCCGGTGATGGACGCATCCTTGCCGGTGAAATAATAAGTCACCTTCTCGCCGAGCCTCACCGGGCGCCGCGACTGGATGACAGCCTCGTACACGGCCGACCGGTTCCGCCGTCCGGACGCCACGCCCTCCTCGTACTCCTCGAGTGATTCCCTGATCATATCCGTCCGCGCGAAGTCGGACACGTTCATCTCGTGGAAGCGGAGCGAATGGACGAGCTCGATGTAGAGCGTATGGATGTCGCTGAATCGTCCGTTGAGCAGGCATTCGACGCCTTGCTGAAGGAAGATCCTCCCGAATTTTTCGATGCTGCGGGAGAGGAGCGAGGAGCCCTTGAGCGAGACCTTTTCGTCGTAGCCGAGGAGGGCGTAATTCTTCTTCTTGTAGCTGAGCATCCGCTTGTAGCGTCCGCTGAACCCGAGCGTGATTCCTTCGGGGAGGAGGGCGGAAAGCCGGGCGACGAAGTCCTGCTCGGCGTGCTCTCCAACGATGTTGTCGGGGGGGATGAAATACAGACCGTCGGTGTCCACCTCGATCACCGTGCCGTTGTAGAGTGAGATGTCGCGGATGAGGCGGCGGAGCAGGTCCTGTCCCGATGTGGTGACTTCGTCGGCCTTGGCGTAGTCGTTGAACAGCGCCTTCGAGTATCCGAGGTATCCGTAGAAGGAATTGATGAGGACCTTCAGAGACGACTGGAGGGCGTCGGCTCGCGTGCGCGCCGTCGGGTCCGTCATCGCCTTGAGGGAGCGTTTCGTCTCGAGCCGCTTCGCGGTGAGGAAACGGAGGGCGGTGGTGAAGACTTCGAGGGCATCGGAGGCGGGCCGAATGGCTCGCGTGAGCATGAGCGACGGGTAGAGCGAATCGACGTCGGCATGGACGACGGGGCCGAAGACACCCGTAACGAAGACATCGGTGTATCCCCCGGATGTCTGGAAGCCGTGCTGCGGTTTGGGGAGCGAGTGGCGCCGGCGCACGTACGCGCGGAGGAAGATCGATTCGATCTTCGCCGCCGATCCGAGTTTCGCGAGCGTGCCGAAGTTGAACGGCAACATTTGTGCGAGGTAAAAGGACGGGCCGAGGAGGATGTCCGCCAGGGCCCGGGTTTCACGGGCGTTGTCCAGCGCGTGGCGCTGCAGCGCCGCCGGCTCATGGTCCCAGTGCCATGAGATCTTGTCCTCGGGAATGTACGTCCGGCCTGGCGATGCGGCGCTGAAATAGTGCGCGGCGTATTTTAGGCTGTAGCTCTCGAGCGTGCGGCGCGACGCGTCGAAGGATTGGAGCAGGAGCCACGTGTCGATGATGTGCCGGCCGGCGATCTCGAAGCTCGTGTATTCGAGCGCGCTGTCGGCGAACATCGTGCGCGTCTTGAACGCGGCGGGGACCGAGCCGTCGCGCCCCACGGCGAAGTCGATGCCGTGGAGCTCGCAGCGTTTCATGATGTACGGCAGCGCGCCGGCGTAGCAGTTGTGCCCCTCGATCACGTCCGGGTCCCTCTCGAGGATGAGGGCGATGAATTCCTCCAGGAGTTTCTTCTCGCCGCCGCGCTTTGCGGTGAGCACCTTCTCCCAGCCGCGCGTATCGGCCAGGGCGATCATGATGATCGCATCGTCTCTGCGGTCGGCGTTGCTCACACGGTGCGTTTTGGAGTACGTCTCGATGTCGACCTGCATCCGGCAGAGGTCCGTGAACTCCATTCCCTTGAAAAGCGTCATGCCCGACTGGAGGAGATACTGCGTCGTCATGTCGGGGCGGAAGAGGATGTGCTCCGTATCGAGGTACGAGGAAATCGGCGTCTGAAAGTAGGAGCTGATCTTGCGGAGCGCATACTGCACCGCTTCCCAGGCGTCGAACGACGATTGGAAGACGCAGAGGTGTTGGTAGAAATTCGTGCCGTCGAGCTTCTTCAGCCAGAACTTCTTCGGGAATCCGTCGATGAAGCGGGAGTCCGAGAGGTGGAAGAACGGGAAGAATTCAACGTCCGAGGCCGCCACGGCGCCGGCGACGCGCTTGTAGATGCGTATCGATGCGCCGCCCACGGGGTGGAGCGCGACGACGTGCGTCTCGTCGTTATGTCCGAACAACAGGGTATCCATCTCCTAATATAGGAGACGGGATCGTAAAATCAAATGGACGCACGGAGGGTTTAAAAGCACGACGCGTCCGGACTCGGGAGTCCGGACGCGTTGTCGTGTGATGATTGCGGAGAGGGTGGGATTCGAACCCACGGAACGCTTTCACGTTCACACACTTTCCAGGCGTGCCAGTTCAACCACTCCTGCACCTCTCCGAAATAACGGATGTGTGTACACCGGCCTTGCCAGTAGCGGAGAGGGAGAGATTCGAACTCTCGATACCCTTACGAGTACACTAGTTTTCGAGACTAGCTCTTTCAACCACTCAGACACCTCTCCGTGTCTTCCCGACGTGTCGACTTTTCATTGTCAGGAATTTTAATCTACACAATCTTGTTAAAAAATGCAAGAGGAGTTGCACATTTTCATGGAATCTTCCCGCCCTTTTTTTCGGGGGGAGGCCGGAGGCCCCGCCGCGCGATAAGCGGTCAAAATGAATTATTTTGTTGCAGTTGCGGATTAACTTCACTATATTTAAATCGTTGATGGAGTCCCGCGGTAGCGGGATTTTTTTTTGGGCACTACTTATGATGACGCAAACACTTCAAAAAATAGAAGAAATCGCCGTTCCGATCATCGGGCTGCACGGGGCGTTCCTCACGGAACTCGTCGTGCGCGGAGAACTGCGAAGCAAAGTGCTGGAAGTGTATGTCGACACGGACGAGGGGATCACCATCGATGTCTGCACGGCGATCTCCAGGGATCTCTCGGAGGCGCTCGAC
>JAVBYH010000245.1 GCA_030824175.1 Bacteroidota bacterium
GTATTCGAGCGTCTTCGAGACGGACTCATTCTCCTTGTCGAACGGCACCCAGCCGAGCCGGGCATATGTGGCGACGTTGTCGTAATTGGGATTCATCGCCGTGCGTTTCACGGCCTCGTACGCGCGGAGGGCGTCGAACCCCTTCACGCCGTTCACGAATGCGTCGGCGATCACCGGCACAGCGTGATAGCCGATCATGCACCAGGTCTCGTTCCCCTGCAGGGACCAGACCGGGAGGAGATGTTCGACGCTCTGGTCGTAGTGCGCGAGCATGGAGGTGATCATATCCGCGTCGCGCTTCGCCTGAATGAGCGTGAAGAGCGGGTGCGTGGCGCGGTACGTGTCCCACAGCGAGAAGACCGCGTAGTTCGTGAAATTCTTCGCGACGCGTATGTTCTGGTCGAGCCCGCGATATTCCTTCGTCACGTCCTCGTAGACATTCGGGGCGAGGAATGCGTGGTACATGGACGTGTAGAACACTTCCTTTTCCTTCTCCGTGCCGTCGATATCGATCGCCGTGAGTTCCTTCTCCCATTTCGCCTGCGTTTGTTCCACGACGGCATCGAATCCCCATGCGGGAATTTCGGCGTCGAGGTTCTTCATGGCGTTCGCCGTGCTCACGGCGGAGATGCCGATCTTGATGAGGAGCGTTTCATTTTCCCGCGTGCGGTAGCGGGCGAGGAACTGGAGGTTTTTCCCGGCGCATTCGGCGGCGCTCCGGAACCGGTATGTATCGTAGACGACAGGCTTGCCGTCGCTCATAATCGTGAACTCGTCGAACGGGCGCGAGTAGCGCGCGGCGAAGAACAGGTGACGTTCCTTCGCCCAGCCCTTGACGAGATGATAGCCGGTGATTGTGGAATCGTTCTCGACGCGCAGGTTCGACCATTGCACCTCCCATCGGAGCACGTGCTTCAGATCCGTCATCACATAGGCGCTGTCGGTCTTCGGGAATGTGAGGCGCATGATGCCGGCGCGATCGGCTGCGGCGAGTTCGACGTTCACGTTCGACCGGGTGAGGCGCACCTGATAGTATCCTGCCGCGGCGGACTCGTCCGCGTGCGAGTAGCGCGACCTGTAGCCCGAGTCGGGATTGGCCTTCGAACCCGGGACGAGTTTCGGCGTGCCGACCTGGGGCATGAAGAGGAAATCGCCGAGGTCGGGAATGCCCGTGCCGTTCAGGTGCGTGAGCGAGAAGCCGATGATGGAGCTGTCGGAGTATTCATAGCCCGAGGCGGTCTCCCAGAGGTACATTTCGGTGTCCGGACTGAACTGGACGAGGCCGAACGGTGCGGACGCGCCGGGGTACGTGTTGCCCTCGCCCTGCGTGCCGACCATGGGACGTATGTAGGACGCATGCGTTCCCTTGACGGGCCGGGCCGCCTGGGCAAGGAGCGTGAAGGACGAACAGGCACTCAGTATGATGAGTACCAGTGTGAGGAGACGATGCATGAAGAAGGATGATGACATTGAAATTTTCCCGTGGACAATTATTCTATGGAGTGCATGTGCCGCGATTTGTGTCGAGCGCGAAGAGGTCAGGAGCGCGGAGTCCTTACGCCGTCGCGCCCGGTGTGAGTCGTGTGTAGTTCCTGAAGACACAGCCCTCGTGCCGCTCCTCCCCGGAAAGCGAAAAATGCCGCGAAAGGAATTCTTCGTACGGCGGGAAGAACGTGTCGCCCTCGAAGTCGCCCTCGACGACGGTGAGCAGGAGCTCGTCGGCGCGCGCGAGGGATTGTGCGTAGAGCTGCCCGCCGCCGATGACGAACACCTTCTCCTCGTCCTTCAGCGCGTCGAGCGCGGCGTCGAGCGACGCATATGTCTCGATGCCGGGGATCGTGCCGGAGGTGAGGACGACGTTCCTGCGGTTCGGGAGGGGCCTGCCGATGGACTCGTATGTGCGGCGTCCCATGAGCACCGTGTGCCCCGTCGTGAGGAGCTTGAACCGTTTGAGGTCGCCGGAGATGTGCCACGGCAGACGTCCGTCGATGCCGATCACGCGTTTGGCGGTGACAGCGGCGATAAGGATGAGTTTCATAAGAGTGCCGGAGTGATGGATCAGACGGCGACGTCGAATTTGATAGGCGCGTCGCACACATAGTTCAGCAGTGTGAAGTCGTCGAACGTCAGATCGTCCACCGGCTTGCGGGCGATCTGCAGCCGGGGCAGCGGCTTCGGCGTGCGCTTCAACTGCTCCTTCAAACCGTCCACATGATTCACATACACGTGGGCGTCGATGATCGTGTGGCTGAAGAAGCCGGGCGCAATGCCCACGTCCTGCGCGACGGCCTGTGTGAGCATCGAGTATGCCGCGATGTTGAACGGGATGCCCAGGGCGATGTCGCCCGAGCGCTGCGTGAGATGGCAGTTCAGCTTGTTGTCGAACACGTTGAACGCGAACGTATAGTGGCACGGCGGCAGCTTGCTGAAGAGGGCATTGCCCGGCTCCCACGCCGTGACGACCATGCGGCGCGATTCGGGCTGCGTCTTGAGCAGCCGAATGACCTCGGCGATCTGGTCGATCTCCTTCACCTCGTACTGCCCCGTGGCCGGATTCATCCGGGCGCTGGGAAACCGGCGCCAGAAGCGTCCGTAGGCAGTCTCGAGATTCCCGTCGGCATCGGCCCACGCATCCCAGATCTTCGTGTGCTGCCGGAGGTTGCGTATGTGATCCTCCCCCGAGAGATACCAGAGAACCTCGTGGAGGAGCGATTTGAAATTCACCTTCTTCGTCGTGACGAGGGGAAACCCCTTGCTCAGGTCGATCGTGTAATGTTCCGCAAAGCAGGAGATCGTGTCGACACCGGTGCGGTTGTGCTTGCGGATGCCGTTCGTCAACACGCGGTCGACGAGGTCCAGATATTCTCTCATTGTGTGTTCCCAGCTCCCACGATGTAATATGCCGTCGTCGTGAAGAAATCGCGGACGTACGGGAGTGCGGCGATGAACGATGGCTGCTCCCGGGGTTCGAGATTGAATTTAATTTTATAGTTCGGATTGATGAGGTAGAACGTTCGCGCGACGGTCGTGAGCCCCGTGGTGCGGAGGATGCGTTCGAACCGTTCGAGCGAGATGCGTGTGGAATAGATGTTTTCAAGTTCGTCGATGATCGTGGGATCTTCGTTCGCCAGGCGCAGGATGCCCTTATAGAGGGACAGGGGCAGAAGGTGAAAATACGGGATCATCGAGAGCCATTTTTTGCTGCACATCTGCTGATGGCCTCCGAACGGCATGCACCACGGAGGGAAGGCGAAGAACATGACGCCGCCCGGGGCGAGCATGTCGTTCAGCACGGGCACGAGTTTCTCCTGTGCGGGAATGTGTTCGAGCGTATCCTTCAGCACGATGAGATCGAACTTGCCGCGGAAGCGCGCGCGGCAGTCGTCGTCGTAGATGCTTCTGGCCTCGAAGGATGCCCGGCCAGCGGCGACCTCGTCCTTCATGAATTCGGCGGCGAGGTCGCAGCGGTATTTGTGCGGATCGACGCCGGTGCCGATGCAGCCCTTGTCGACGAACGGTTTGAGCACGCCGCCTTCGCCGCAGCCGACCTCGAGCACCTGCATTCCCGGCTTCAATGGGAACGAGCGCTCGATGAACGGGATCACGTAGTCTTTCGTGTTCTGCTGCTGCTGCTGATAATACAGAGTGCGGTCGCTGTGGAAATCGAACATATCGTCACGGGTTAATGAAAGGAATGTGATAATATAAAAAAAATATCGGTGAAATTACAGCGAAGGGGAAGGAGAATGTGAATGAAGACCGCTGTAGGGCGAAACGGCGTTTCGCCCCCGTTCAACAATCGTACTCTCGTTAGACAGGGCGAAATATCATTTCGCCCTACTTGCGGCCGTCGTTATTTCTGGAGGAGGAGTTTTTTCACCGCCGAATAGCCGCCTGCGTCGAGGCGATAGACGTAGACGCCGCTCGGCATGGAGGACGCATTCCATTCAATGGAGTAGCTGCCTGGCTGCATTGCGCGGTCTGCCACGACGGCGACTTCCCTGCCGAGCATGTCGAACACGGCGAGCCGGACGTGCGATGCGGCGCCGATGGAGAAGCGGAACGTCGTCGACGGATTGAACGGGTTGGGGTAATTCTGCGAGAGCGAATATGCAACGGGGCCCGCCGCCTCGACTTCTATCGGCCGGCTGAGTTCGAATTTTCCGTCGCGGTCGATCTGCTTCAGGCGGTACTCGTACGTGCCGGCGTGCGCGAGCTTGTCGGTGAACGAGTAGTCGTGCGCGATGCTGCTGGTGCCGCTGCCCGGCACGAATCCGATCGTCGTCCAATCGGTGCGGGGTGCGGCCGGGGCGGCGGATGCCGTAGCGACGGCGCGAATCGCTTCCCGTTTCTCGATCTCGAATCCGTAGTTATTCGATTCCGTCGCCGTGCGCCAGTTGAGAACGACAGTCTCGCCACGGAGCAACGATGTGAACGTTGTCAATTCCACGGGCATTGGTGTGTTTGCCAACGCCCCCTGGACGCTGAGTCTTCCGGAGCCGAAGCTCGTGTTCGGGACCGTGCCGGTAACGGCGTCCTGAATGGAACCGATAGTGAGCACATCGTACACCTCCTGCGGTGTCAGGGCGGATGAATGCTGCAGGATGATCGCCGCGGCGCCCGCACAGACGGGAGCGGCCATGCTGGTGCCTTGCATGACGATATAGTTGGCGTCACCGCCGGCCGTGCCGTCGTTGTCCACCCAATAGGGGTACGCCGGTGCCGTATAGAAGTCGCGGTCGCGGAGCGAGATCACGAGACTGCCCGGCGCGCAGATGTTCGGCTTCTTCACATTATCCACTCGCGGGCCGCGGGCTGAATACGACGCGCACATTCCGGACTGCCCGGATGTTTGATACACAATCCCCGCGGTGCTCGTCCACGATGTCCGTGAGACATACGCGCCCACGGCGAACGCATGATCGGCGTCGGCCGGTGTTGCAATTGTAGCATTCGGATCCGGCGCCGCGAATGTAACACAGGAGTTGCGGTAATCTTCGTAGATGTGGAATTCCTGCGATGTGGCCGACGGGTTCACGACTCGGACGTAGTACGTTCCGGGATTCGCACCCACTGGGACATTATACAGGGAATATTGCGATTCGGTGCCGCGCGAACTCTGCGATATTCCCCAGTACACAACATCGGTCGACGGAACCGGATTGCCGTTTCTGTCGAAATAGCTGAGTGACAAATTTTTCCGTTCGGCGCCGTCGGACCAGACGAGATTGAATTTCAGCATCGTGGAAGAGTTCCCGCCGATCACCGTCACCGGAATGAGGTCCGATACGCCGAAGGCCGGAACAATCCCCGAGACATGTCGTCCTTTATCACCATCGTTACCAGCGGCCACGATACACACAACCCCCTTCGAGAAGGCATAATCGATTGCCTGTGCTGTAAGGCTGCTCCCGTCGTGATAGGTATCCCATCCGCCGATACTGAGATTGAGGACATCCACATCATAGACATCCGCCGCGGCACGCACCGCGCCGTAGATGGCGTAGTCATAGATGAAATTCGTATTGTCCGTCTGCACCTTCAGGAAGACAAGGCCGGCATCAGGGGCCATTCCCTTGGACGCGCCGGCGCCATTGCCCGTATTCGATTCGGAAAGGATGCCCCGTCCAAGGATGGAGCCGGTCACATGCGTGCCGTGACCGGACGTTGTATTGTTGACGGTGTTGTCGAGAGTGGGATAGTTCGAATAATCCCTTGCGATGAAGCCGGCCGGGAGGTCGGTGCCGGCATAGCTCACATCGAGGCCCGTATCGATCACTCCGACCTTTACGCCGGTGCCTGTCCATCCGTCGGACCATGCTGCATCCGCCTTGATGAGGTGCGCCGCCGAATTGTTCGATGGGATGGATTCGTTCTCAGCAGTATCCATCATCTTCACGGCCTCGAGCGATAACACATCGGCGATCTTGTCGACGGGAACGCGTGCTAGATACACGCCGAGCGGATGATTCTTCATTGGGGGAATCCACGAGTCGCCGAACACCTGTACACCGGACCGTGTAAGCTCGGCGATCAGGTGCTGCGTCGGGGACTCGGATGCGTAGATGGCAGCAACGATTGATGACGGGGAGGCAGACGCACCCAATGTGCGTGCGTGAGAATATTTTTTCGAGAGATGCTGGAGGAAGCGTCCGCTGCCGGCTTTCTGTTGATGTGCGGCTGTGAGCACGATATCGGCTGAGGGAATGGCGGATGACACAGACGCGGTTGGCTGTTGGGCGGAAACCGCCAGCGGCAGCATCATCACGACGATAAGGGAAACACGCCAGGCAGCATTCACAACCACCTCCTCGAAGAATGTACATACTGAATGATGTGTCGATGAAACGAGACATCATGTTTGTATGAACAGGATACGAGGATACTGCTTGTGATGCTAATTAGAAACTTCTAATGGATATTAAATTTCTCTAAGAATTCCGAGTTACCGATGCGTGTAAATCGTTGCCCGGCAATACGTTATGCCGGGCGTCAGCGGAAGTGTCATGTCACGTTCTTTGCGACTTCGATGCCGAGCTGTTCCATACGGTAGCGGAGCTTCGAGCGCGAGAGACCGAGGATCTTCGCGGCCTGCACCTGGTTCCCGTCCGTGAGCTTCAAGGTGCGCGTGATCACCTCATGGAGCACGGTGTTCATTTTCACGCCCGTGCTGGGAATCCGGATGGCGAACGTATCGCCGCCTGGCAGCGGAGCGCCTTCGCCGGCCTGGGGTTTCGCACCGGTGAGGAACGAAAGGTGCTGCGGCTTCACAACGTCGCTGTCGATCAGGAGCACGATGCGCTCCATCGTATTGCGGAGTTCGCGCACGTTTCCCTTCCACGGATGGGATTCGAGGATCTTGATCGCATCGGGGGCGATGCCGCGCATCGATTTATTGAACTTTTCGCCGAACTCGTTCATGAACGCGTACGCGAGGAGCGAGATGTCCTCTTTCCGGTCGCGCAGCGGCGGCACGATAAGCGTCGCAACGTTGAGCCTGTAGAACAGATCTTCGCGGAATGTGCCGATCTCGACCGATTTTTCGAGGCTGCGGTTCGTGGCGGCAAGCACGCGCACGTTCACCGTAATCTCCTTCGAACCGCCAAGGCGGTAGAACGTCCGTTCCTGCAGAACGCGGAGCAGCTTCACCTGTACATCGAGAGAGAGTTCGCCGATTTCGTCGAGCAGGATGGTTCCGCCGTTGGCGAGTTCAAACCTGCCCTGACGCATCTTGTCGGACGCCCCGGTGAACGCGCCCTTTTCGTACCCGAAGAGTTCGCTCTCGGCAAGATCCCTGGGGATAGCGCCGCAGTTGATGCTCACGAACGGTCCGTCGGAGCGCCGGCTCGACTTGTGGATGAAGCGCGCGATGAGCTCCTTGCCGGTGCCGCTCTCGCCTTCGATGAGCACGGTGGTGTCTTCGCTCTGCGCGTATTTTTCGGCGGCGAGCATCACGCTCATCATCGCCTTGCTGGCGCCGAGTACGCGCACATCCTTGCCCCCGTCTGCATCCATGAGCGTCCGCAGGCGCGCCACTTCGTTCTGGAGGCTGCAGTATTGGAGGGCCTTGTGAATGATGATGTCGAGCTGGTCGAGGTTGATCGGTTTCACGATGAAGTCCTCGGCGCCGTTCTTCATGGCGTTCACCGCCAGCTGCACATCGGAATACGCCGTCATCATAATCACCGGCAGCTGCGGATAGATCTTCTTGACCTCCGGGAGGATATCGAGCCCGGATGCATCGCCGAGATAGATGTCCAGCAGCACGAGTTCCGGCGATTCGTTGACGAGCGATTCCATGACGGCGCCGCCGCTTGTGCAGACGACGACGTCGTAATTTTTCGTGGTCAGCACGCGTTTTAACGACGAGTAGATGAGCTGATCGTCGTCCACAATCATAATTTTATGCTTCATTGGAAGTCTCTTCCTGTGGGTTCTGTGTGGGCAGCGTGATGGT
>JAVBYH010000233.1 GCA_030824175.1 Bacteroidota bacterium
CGGGGAACGCAGGCTCTTCTTCACGAATCTGCCGTCGCAGTGCACGATACGGATCTATACGGTGCGCGGCAATCTCGTCCAGACGCTGACGCACGACTCGTCGCTCGACGACGGTCAGGAGCCGTGGAACCTCGTGTCGAAGGACGGCATGGACGTCGTCTACGGTGTGTACGTGTATCATGTGGACGCGCCCGGCATCGGGAAGAGAATCGGAAAATTTGCGGTGATAAAATAACGGAGCGTAACGTGAAAAAGATTATCTTACTTCTATCCTGCTGGGCCGTGATCGGCAATGCACAGCCCGTGGGGAGCTCAATTTCAAAGGTGGGGACGACGGCGGCGGCGTTTCTCGAGATCCCCGTCGGCGCGCGGGCCATCGGCATGGGGAGCGCCTTCGCCGCCACGTCGGACGACGCCACGGGACTCTACTGGAATCCCGCGGGCGTGGCACGGCTTCCGTACCGCGAGGTCATGTTCACCCATGTGAATTGGATCGGCGATATGAACCATGATTTTGCCGCGATGACACTTCCGCTCGAGGGTTTCGGCACGATCGGTGTGAGTTTCGTCGGTCTGACGATGCCTGAGATGAATGTGACGACAATCGAAAAGCCGGAGGGGACGGGAGAGCGGTTTTCGGCTGGCAGCTACGCGCTCGGCATCCATTACGCCCGCACACTCTCCGACAGGTTCGCGATCGGCTTCACGGCGAAGTACGTTACCGAGAGCATTTGGAACATGACCTCCGACGCGTTCGCCCTCGATGCGGGCGTGCTCTTCACGACGGAGTTCCTGAACGGCATGCGCATCGGCGCATCGATCACGAATTTCGGCACGGACATGAAGCTCTCCGGCCGCGACACGCGGACATTTTATGCGATCGACAGGACGAAGCTCGGGAGCAACCAGCGCATCGCGCAGAACATCGAGGTGGACAGTTGGCCGCTGCCGATGAATTTCCAATTCGGCATCGCGGTCGATGTGCTGAAGTCCGAGACGAACCTGCTGACGGTGGCGGTCGATGCGCTCCATCCGGCGGATAATTACGAAAGCATCAACCTCGGAGTCGAGTACGGATTCCAGTCCACATTCTTTCTCCGTGCGGGCTACCAGAATCTCTACCTCACGGACGGCGAAAGCGGCCTTACCGCGGGGGCGGGAATCATGGCCGATCTGTTCGGCGAGAATCTCCGCGGACGGCTCGACTATGCGTACTCCGATATGGGGCGCCTCAAGGCGGTGAATGTGTTGTCTGTTTCCGTTATCTTTTAAGGCTGTCGTTCCTTCTTACCATATTTTACAATAACCATCGTGAATATTCTGCACCAGTGTCTCTCTTTCGTACGATCATCGGCGCGCGTGTTCGCATGCCCGGCGGCGTGCGCCATGCTCGTGCTCGCGCTGTCCGCGCAGGGATGCTCGACGGGCGGGGGAGAACAGGAGCGAGATCCGGACGTCGTTCATCTGACGTACTGGCCGGCAACGAACCAGCAGGAGGTTCGTCTTGCCGACACGCTCGTCGAGCGGTGGAACCGGCTTCATCCGCGCATTCAGGTGAAGATGCAGCCCATCCCCGCGAGCCAGTCGTCCGAAGAGGTGCTGCTTGCGGCGATCGCCGGAAAGACGACGCCCGATGTTTGTTCGAACATCTGGCCCGGATCCCTGCGCGAATTCACGGAAGCGGGCGGCCTCATCCGGCTCGACCAGTTTTCCGATTACGATTCCGCCGTCACGTCGCGCACGCCGCGCGGGCTGCTCGACCTTTTTAAATCCTCCGACGGCGGGGCCTACCAGATGCCGTGGAAGACGAATCCGATCATGATGTACTACAACAAGACAATGCTGGCGGGTGCGGGCGCGCAGGTCCCGCCCCGCACGTATTCCGAGTATTTCTCGATCGGACGGAAGGTCACATTCAGCGCCGACGGCACAACGCCGACCGGCGTGTGGATGGGGGAGCGCGACATACGGCCGATCTGGTGGCAGCGGTGGTTCGACTTTTACACCTTCTACATCGCCGCCTCGCACGGCAAGACGCTCTTCGCGAACGGCGAGGTCTCCTTCGGCGATCCGGAAGCGGAGGCGGTGATGGGATTTTTCGAACGATGTTATGCCGAGGGCATCTTTCCACGCACGTTCTTCCAGGGAGGTGATCCGTTCGTCCAGGGGAGGAAGGCGACGAATTTCGCGGGCCCGTACATGGTGGCGACGCTCCGGAAATTCGCCCCCGACCTGCGCTTCGGCATCGCACAACTGCCGGTGCCCGACGATCATCAGGGACCCGTGTACACATACGGCGACTTCAAGAACATCGCCGTCTTCAGCACGACGAAGCATCCGAAGGAAGCGTGGGAGTTCGTGAAATTCCTCGTCGCCGCCGAACACGACGCGCTGCTCCTTGAATACTGCGACCAGCTTCCGATACGCGGTGACCTCGCGACGAATCCTGTGTTCCACGACTATTTTGCGGCCAAACCGGAGATGCTCATGTTTGCCCGGCAGGTGCCCTACACGCGGAGCATGGACGACGCAAAGGACCTGAAGGAAATCTTCGACGCCCTCTCGCAGGAATACGAGGCCTGCGCGGTGTACGGAACAAAGACGCCGGCCGAGGCTATCGCCGACGCCGTGCGCCGCTCACGCTCGATCGTGGAGTGGAACAAATGACGACACTCAGGCGCTTCACCGCATCGATCTCGCGTTCCGACCGGAACGGCTTCCTTTTCGTCCTGCCATACGTCGTGTTCGTGCTGGCGTTCGTGGCCTATCCACTCATCTTCTCATTCGTCCTCATCTTCCACCGGTGGAACATCGTGACGCCGATGGAGTGGGTGGGATTGAAGAATTTCGAGCGCATGGCCGCCGATCCGCTCTTTTATAAGGCGATCGTCAACACGCTCGTGTTCCTGTGCATTCACATCCCGCTGCAGATCATCGTGGCGCTCGGCTTCGCCGTGATCCTCAACTCGAAGATCCGCATGCGCGGCGTCTTCCGCGCGATCTTCTTCCTGCCCGTTGTCGTCTCCGGCGTCGTCGTCACGATCCTCTGGCAGCAGATGTACTCGTTCGACGACGGCCTGCTGAACAACCTCCTCCTCATGGTCGGTGCGGACAAGGTGCCGTGGATCATCGATGCGCGCTATGCGATGCCGTCCATCGCCATCATGGCGACATGGAAGAATGTGGGTATCTATATCATTTTATTCCTCGTGGGTCTGCAAAACATACCGATGGAGCTCTACGAGGCCGCGAACCTCGACGGCGCCAACAAGCGGCAGCAGTTCTTCGGCATCACGCTGCCCATGCTCAACCCGACCGTGATCGTCGTGATCGTGCTCTCGACGATCGGCGGATTCTCGCTTTTCGTTGAGCCGTACGTGCTCACCGGGGGCGGGCCGATGCAGAGTACGCTCTCGGCGTTCCTCTACATCTACAATCAGGCGTTCTATTTCAATCATATGGGCTACGCCGCGGCGCTGGCGTTCGCGTTCGCCTTCTTCATCCTGCTTGTCGTGCTGCTCCAGCGGAAATTCATCGAATCGGAATCACTGACGTGAGAACCACACTGAAATATGCCATCCTCCTCGCGGGCGCGCTCGTGTTCGCGTATCCGTTCCTGTGGATGATCGCCGGATCGTTCAAGCCGGAGATGGAAATAACGCAGGTCGGACTCTGGTCGCAGGACTTTTCATGGAAGAGCTACATTCAGGTGTTCGCGAAGATACCGATCCTCCGGGCGTTCGTGAACAGCGTGATCGTGTCCGTGACAGTGACGGTGTCCGTAGTGCTCTTCGGCGCGATGGTGGGGTACGCGCTGGCGCGCCTGCGCTTCGTGGGCAACGGCGCGCTCTATGTGTTCATCCTCTTCTCGATGATGATCCCGGCGCAGATCACGCTCATACCGCAGTATGTGCTCATGGTGAAGCTGGGACTGACGGACACGTACCTCTCGCTCATCCTGCCGACGATGATGAGCGCATTGAGCATCATCCTCTTCCGGCAGTTCTTCATGAGCATTCCGCAGGCGCTCATCGACGCGGCGCGTCTCGACGGATGCGGGGACATGACGATCCTCTTCAGGCTCATTTTCCCGCTCTCGCGTCCGGTGATCATCACCGTGGCGATCCTCACGTTCATGGCCAGCTGGAACGACGTGCTCTGGCCCCTCATCGTCGTCCGCGACCGGTCGCTCATGACGATGCCGCAGCTCGTGACGCTCTTCGTCGTCGGCGGGGAGTCGGAGTCGCAGCTCGGGTCGCTTCTCGCCGCGGCCACGCTCCTTGCCGTGCCGGTGATCGTCGCGTACACATTCTTCCAGCGCTACTTCATCGAGAGCATGGCGAACACGGGACTAAAGGGATGACGGTGGAGACGCGGCGAATCATATCGGCGACGATCCTCTGCTGCTGCGCGTGTGCGGTGTTCGCCGCCGCTCCGACGCGCATGGATGCGGCCGTGCCCGCCGCCGCGCCGATGCGCGTGGACGCGGTTGTTCCGGACACGTCCGTTATTACCACTGTCGGACCGTGGACGATCACGGTGCGCGACCTGCTGGACAGCTACGAATTCGGTCCCGCGTTCGTGAAGCGCGGTTCGCAGCCGCTCTTCAGGCACCTTGAATACATGATCAGCGAGCGGCTCCTTGCCGCCTCCGCCCTGGACCAGCGGAGCGATACGACGGCGTTCGTGCGCGAGCGACTCGCGGGCCTCGAGGAGGATGCGGCGGTGGACCAGCTGTATAAGGACGACGTGCTGTCGAACATCGTGCTCACACGCGGGGAGATCGAGGAGGGCGCGCGGAAATCCGCCATCACCGTCCGCCTCCGATGGATTGTCACACGAACGCAGCGGAAGGCCGATTCACTTCACGCCGCCTTTAAAGCGGGAAAACGCATCGATCCGGCGCTCTTTGCGCGGAACGATTCCGGTGCCGTGGCCGGCATCGAATCGACGCTGCTCGCGCTCGAGCGCGACAATCCGGCCGCCGCACGACAGATCGCCGGACTGCACGCGCTGGAACTTTCGGCGCCCGTGAAGGGGCCTGATGGGTATTATCTCTTCGTCGTCGACGACATCGTGACGACGCCGATCGCGACGGAGACGAGCCTCGACGCGGCGCGGCTCGAGGCGCGGACCGTACTGACGGCCGCAAAGGCAGACGCGATCGCCGGAGCGTACGTGCAGCGGCTCATGAAGCAGAACGCACCCGTCATCAAGGCCGAAGGGTACAACATCATCCGCGCATTCCTGGCGGACAAGGGACTCACGCGAGGCAAAAAGACGGAGTGGGACATCCCGTCGACATTCATGACCGAGGCGGGACCGGTGCCCATCACAGAGTCCGGGAAATTCGTCCATAAGACGCTCGTCACGTACGGAGGGAAACGCCTCACCGTGGGCGACTACATCCGCTGGTTCGACATCCGCCAGTTCCAATTGAAGACAAGCTCGCTTGAGGCGTTCAACCGCAGCGTGAAGCAGACAGTGTGGAAAATGACGCAGGATAAACTGCTCAGCGAGGCGGCATACGCGCGGGGACTGAACCGCAGGGACACCGTCAGGCACGAAACGAACAAGTGGAAGGCGAAGCTGCTCTACCTCGCAGCTCGGTCTTCCGTGATGCGTTCGCAGGATCCTCAGGCCGCGCTCGTGAGGAGGCTCGAACAGCTGAAAAAATCGTACACGGTGACGATAGACATGGAAACGCTTGCGGTGCTGCAGGCATCGCTCGGCATCGAACGGCAGCCGGTTGAAATCTTCTATTACAAGCCGGGAGGAACATTCCCGCGCGTGGCGTTTCCGACGATCGATCCGGCATGGCAGGACTTTTAACAACGAAAGCAGTCGCACTCACATGAAAAAAATTGCGTTCATCGCATGCTTCATCATCGCCTCCGTCAGCGCGTCGCGCGCCGGGAGCCCTGTCGTCAATTTTTCCCATCTCGACCATCTCACGGAAACGATCGTGATGGACGGAGACTCGGTCGCCATCGTGCACATCTACGCCAATCATCCGACGTATGCCTGGGTCGATGCGAAAGAGTCCGGACCGGAAGGTATCGCCTGCGTCGACGATGCGGCGCGTGCCGCGGTGGTGCTCCTTCGCCATTACGAATTCTCGAACGATGCGGAGAGTCTCCGCAAGGCGAAGCTGCTCCTCGGTTTCGTCATGAAGATGCAGGCAGACGACGGACAGTTTTACAATTTCATCTTTGCGGACCATTCGATCAACCGCACCGGGAAGACGTCGTTCAAGTCGTTCGGATGGTGGGCCGGCCGCGCGGTGTGGAGCCTGTCCGCCGCGTACAGGATACTGAAGACGGGCGATCCGGCGTTTGCGGAGCAGTGCCGGCGAAGCGTGGAGCGGACATTCCCGTCCATCGATTCGGTGCTCGTGCACTACGGCAGGAGCACGAAGAAGGACGGATATCGCTTGCCGGAGTGGCTCCTCTACAAATCAGGCGCCGATGTCACCTCCGAGCTTGTTCTTGGACTCGTTGAATACGCGCGGGCCGGCTCGTCGCCGCGGGTCAGGACGTACATCAGGAAGTTCTCCGAGGGGCTCGCGGCGATGCAGGACGGGGATGTATCGGCGTATCCGTACGGCGTGCACCGGTCGTGGGAGACGCAGTGGCACGCATGGGGGAACGGGCAGACGCAGGCGCTCACATCGGCCGGCACGCTGTTGAAACAGCCGAAGTTCGTCCGTTCGGCGGAGCGCGAAGCGGACGGATTTTATTCGCGGCTGCTCATACACGGGTGGATGAAGGAGATGGACGTCGCCGTGCGGGGCAAAACGACCGCATACGAACAGATCGCCTACGGCATCCGTCCCATGGCGGTGGGACTGCTGCGGTTGTACGACGCGACGAAGAACGAGCGTTATCTGAAGATGGCCGGACTCGCAGCGTCGTGGCTGTTCGGAAACAACTCGCTGCGGCAGACAATGTACGACACGGCGACGGGACGGTGCTTCGACGGCATCACGAACGCCGCGACGCTGAACCGGAACTCCGGCGCCGAATCGACCGTGGAGGCGCTGTATACGGTGACGGAACTTGAACGCTATCCCTCGGCGAAGCCGTTCCTGTACTACGTCCGCACCGACGCGTTCACGAGCGGAACGCGCGAAGCCGGCGTTTTCACCGATGAGAAGGGAAACATGGCAGTACTCGTGATCGATACGGCGACGAAGGCCGTCGCACTCCTCGAAGGCGATGCCGCCGCCCGCTTCATCCGTCGCAAATAATCTGGTGACAATGACAAAAACCTACGCACATATTGCGGCGCTCTGTGTGTTCGTCGCGAGCGCGGCCTCGGCGCAGCAGATTCCGATCGGGCGGATTGATGCGATGCCAAACATTCCGGCGCCGTATGAGATGCGTGACTGGAAGAAGACGGCGCTGTCGTACGACTCGCTCGTGTTCGTCTCGGACCGCGAGGGGGAGCATTTGCCGCTTCGCGCGATCGTGACCTCGACGGTGAATTATCCGAACCATCCGTCGTTCGGCATGCCGACGTACGTGGGCACGAACAGTCCGAAGCAGTACGAGGCCATCAACCAGCTTCCCGCCGTGATCAGCGGGGCCCTCGTCGGCGTCGACAAGCGCACGCAGGGCGGCCGCGACTGGGCGCTCATGAGCGAGGAGTTTTTCAACAGGCGCCCGGCGGAGAATGTCTATTTAAATGCGCCGTCGTCGACGAGCGGAAGCGACTGGTGGTATGCCGTGATGCCGAACGTGTTCTTCTATCAGCTAGCGTCGCTGTATCCGGGCACGGGAGACTACGCGGCACAGTTCCGCACTGTCGCCGACCGGTGGCACACGGCGGTGGCGGCCATGGGCGGCAACGCGGCGCCGTGGCGCAGGCCGTCGATGCAGTACAGGGGATGGTACCTGTCCACGATGACCCCGAACGCCTCGGGAGTGCCGGAGCCTGAGAGCGCCGGA
>JAVBYH010000240.1 GCA_030824175.1 Bacteroidota bacterium
CGCTCCGCCGCACGAACATGACCCTCTCGGCCGAGGTGAGCATGCTGCGCGAGGCGCGCCTGGAAAACATACGGCTCCGCTCCATGATCGCGCTCAGGGAAACGACGGCGTTCCACTACACATCAGGCAAGGTCATCGCAAAAAGCATGAACCTCCTGCGCAATACGATGACGCTCAACATCGGCGAGAGGGACAGCGTTCGCGTCGGCAATCCGATCGTGACGGGTGACGGGCTCGTGGGCAAGGTCATCGCCGTGAGCGCCGGGTATGCGGTCGTGCAGTCGATGCTAAATGTGGATTTCCGCGCGAGCGGCAAGGTGCAGCGGAGCCGCGTGGACGGGATCGTGGCGTGGGATGGAAATTCGCTGATACTGAAGAATGTCGTGAAATCAATGGATGTGAGGGTCGGAGACGCCGTCGTTACCTCTGAATACAGCAGCGCGTTTCCTCCCGGACTGAAGATCGGTGTTGTCAGCGAGCTTTCGGAGATCCCCGGCAGCCTCTTCCACACGATCGCGATCACGCCGTCGGCGGACTTCGTCCAGGCCGAAGAAGTGTTCGTCGTCGACTTCCAGCCTCAGATCGAGCGCCTCATGCTCGAGGCGAAACTCCCCAAATAACTCATCCTGCCGAATGTACGAGTGGAGCGTGTAGGGCGAAACGGCGTTTCGCCCCGGTTCATCTATCGGACGATCGTTCGGCAGGGCGAAATGTCATTTCGCCCTACACAAACATTGTGACGATTCGTGTCTGGCACGCAATGTTTCCAGGACGGCCATAAAATCCGCCGGCAGAGGCGCCTCGAATCTCACGAACTCCTTCGTCATCGGATGCACGAAGCCGAGCGTGCGCGCATGCAGCGCCTGGCGGTCTATCAGTTCCAGCAGGTTCTTCACTTCCGCCTTCTTCTTCCCATCCACCCCCCCGGCGACGATCTCCCTGCCGCCGTATGTCGGATCTCCGAAAATGGGATGGTGGATGTGCGCAAGGTGGACACGGATCTGGTGCGTACGCCCGGTGCGGAGTTTCAGACGGATGAACGCGAGATAGTCGAATTGTTCGAGCACCGTATACTCGGTGACCGCGTGCTTGCCGTCGTCCATCACCGCGACCTTTTTCCGGTCGCGCTTGCTGCGGCCCAGGGGAGCGTCGATGATCCCCTGCGGTTCTTTGAACACTCCCCACGCGATCGCGTTGTATTCGCGCTCGCTTGTCTTTGCGGCGAACTGTTTGGAGAGCAGCTGGTGGGTGGTCTCATCCTTTGCCACCACCAGGAGGCCGGAGGTGTCCTTATCGAGCCTGTGCACAATGCCGGGCCGCATCGGATGCGGCTGCGAAAGCGTCGCGGTGTGGTGCATGAGGGCGTTGACAAGGGTGCCGGAATAATTCTTGTACGCCGGATGCGTGACCATGCCCGCGGGCTTGTCGATGACGAGCAGATATTCGTCCTCATAGACGACGGAGAGGGCGATCGCCTCCGCTTCAACAGTCGGGGGATCGGGCTGATCGAGATGCACGGAGATCACATCGAGCGGGTTCACTTTATAGCTCGCCTTGGCGTCGCGACCGTTCACGAGGATCTCGCCGCTGTCGATGGCGTCCTGCACCTTGGTACGCGTGGCGTTCTCGACATGGTGGGTCAGGTAGACGTCGAGGCGTTCCTTCGTCTGGCCGGCCGGTATGACGATCTCGTAGTGATTTTTCATGATGGTACCGCAGGGGGTGGTTCGGGTGGTTCTCTCACGCCGACGGCAGTTCTGTCGGGGCCGACGGAATCTGCGACTCCTCGCTCTTGACGAACGAACGGTGGAACAGGAGCATGATAGCGACGCCGACGGTCACCGCGGCATCGGCGATGTTGAACACCCAGAAACGCTGCAGATGATATCCCAGGAAATTGATGTTGATGAAATCGACATCGATGAAATCGACGACCTTTCCGTAGAACAGCGGCGCCTCGCCGTAGATCACGCCGTAGAAGATCCTGTCGACGAGGTTGCCCATGGCGCCGCCGAGCACGAGTGCAAGCGAAAGCCTGAAGAGCAGCTTCTCGTTCCGCACCACGTAGAGGTAGGCAAGGATGCCGATGCTGGCCGCGATCGAAAACAGCGTAAGATAGAGCTTCCCGCCGAGATCGATGCCGAACGCCATGCCCGGATTTTCGATGAATGTCAGCCGCACCCAGTCGTCCAGCAGCGGGTACGACGATCCGATCGGAATCCCCGGAAGCGAGATCCCGGCCCACGGCACAGAGATTCCCTTCACGGCCAGTTTCGTCGCCTGGTCGGCGACGAGAACGCATAATGTGATCCAGAGAACTTTCACGTTACGCCCTGACCTTGCGATTCTTGATCTCGACGCACAACTGCGCGTGCGGAACCGCCTCGAGGCGTTCCTTCGGGATCAGCGGGCATGTCCGGCACAGCATTTTCGGCGTATCGAGGCAGTCGATGCAGAGACCGTAGGTGCCCTTCTCGATGCGCACGAGCGCGTCGTCGAGATAGTTGAGGAACTTGCCCTCGCGCGACGCGAACATGAATGTCTTCTCACGCTCCATGGCGTCCGTGCCCTGCTCCATGTGCATCGAGTAGGCGGAATTTTCGTTCTCGTACTCGCCGGTGGTCACGTCCATCATGTTTTCCTTGAGGATCTGCAGCTCCTCGAGGATCTCTTTTCTCTTGTCGAGAATGATCTTCTTGAAATGCTCCAACTCACGCGCGCTGTATGTGCTCTTTGATTTGTTCACTGTTCCGCTCGCTGTTTTTTTCTTGATGACTTTTTCGGCGGGTTTCGCCGCTTTCACAGCCGTCGATTTTGCCGCCGGCTTGGATGTCGTTGCCTTCTTCGCCTTGACGGCCTTGACCGCCTTCGGCTTTGTTGACGCGTTCTTTTTTGCGGCTTTGTTCGACGCCGCCGATGCGCGTTGTGTCGCTGTCTGAAATTTCGCCATGGCGCTGTTCCCCATTTAGTGAGCTACACTGGATTATCCTGTGTCGGAAGACATCCTTCGGCAGGACGAGATTATTGCGCCCGGATGATGCTGACCGAGCATTGTTCACCGTTGACATCCTCATTGGACGCGCCGGTGATTCCGGCGTCGCCTGCTTCCATGCTGACGGCAAGCGTCTCTCTCATCACATACGCCTTCATGCTCCCGAGTGCCGTCGCGAGCGCATCGGACACGGTGTACGAGATCGCGATCCTGTCCGTGATATCGAACCCTGCGTCCTTGCGAAGATTCTGCACCCGGTTCACGAACTCGCGCGCGAAGCCTTCATTGCGGAGCTCCGGCGTGATCTCGGTATCGAGCGCGACCGTCATCGACCCGTCGGATTCGACGAGCCACCCCTTGAGTTCCTCGTGAATGACGTCCACATCCTCTTTCGCGATCGTCGTCTCCGCACCCGCCACCGTGAGGGTGAACGTGCCGTTCTTCTGGAGCGCCGAGATCTCCTTCGACGTCATCTCCCGCACCGCCGCCGCGATGCCCTGCACCTGCTTGCCGAACTTCTGGCCGAGCGTGCGGAAATTGGGCTTTGCCTTTTTCCCCACTATATCTGTATCATCGGACACAAATTCGATAGTCTTAACGTTGATCTCTTCGAGAATGAGGTCTTCCATCTTCCGTATCGCCGCGCGCTGAGCATCATCCACCGGCAGCAGGATCTTCTTCAGCGGCTGGCGCACCTTCAGGTTGGACTTCATGCGCATCGCGCGCACGATGCCGACAATCTTCGACGCCCCGGCCATGCGGTCTTCAAGCTCGGCGTCGATCGCATCGCGTTCCACCACGGGCATCGTCGTGAGATGCACCGATCCCGCCTTCTCGAGCCGTGCTGCCGCATGGAGGTTCGTGTATAATTCCTCCGCGAGGAAGGGCGCGATCGGGGCCATGAGCCGCGTGATCGTCTCGAGGCACTCGAAGAGCGTCTGATACGCGGCCGTCTTGTCCTTCCCCTTCTCGCTCTTCCAGAAACGGCGCCTGTTCCGGCGCACGTACCAGTTCGAGAGATTGTCGAGCGTGAAGTCGCTCACGGCGCGCGAGGCCTTCGTCAGATCGTAGTGATCCATGTGCTCCGTGTATTTCGCGATGAGCGTGTTGAGCGACGACAGGATCCACCGGTCGATTTCCGCGCGTTCGGCCACGGGAATGCGCGCGTCGCTGTAGTCGAACGCGTCGATGTTCGCGTAGAGCGCGAAGAACGAATACGTGTTCACGAGCGTGCTGAAGAACTTCCGCTGCACCTCGGCGATGCCCTCTTCGTCGAAGAGGGTCGGACGCCACACGGGGCTGTTCTGCACGAGATACCAGCGGGTCGCATCCGCTCCGTATTTCTTGATGAGGCCGAAGGGATCCACGGTGTTCCCCTTCGTCTTCGACATCTTCTGTCCTTGCTTGTCCAGGATGAGCTCGTTCACGAGCACGTTCTTGAACGCAGGCTTCTCGAACAGGAACGAACTGATCGCGTGGAGCGTGTAGAACCAGCCGCGCGTCTGATCGATCCCCTCCGAAATGAAATCCGCGGGGAACGACTTTTCGAACATCTCCTTGTTCTCGAACGGATAGTGCCATTGCGCGAAGGGCATCGAGCCGGAATCGAACCACACGTCTATCAACTCCGGAGTGCGGTACATGGTTCCCCCGCATTCGCAATCGAATGTGATCTTGTCGACGAACGGCTTGTGCAGATCGAGCGGCTCCGACACGTTGTGCCCGGACTTCAGTTCGGCGATGCTGCCCACGCATTCCTGTTCACCGCAGTCCTCGCAGATCCACACTGGCAGCGGCGTGCCCCAGTAGCGGTCGCGCGACAGCGCCCAGTCCTTGTTCTCTTCGAGCCAGTTGCCGAACCGGCCGGTGCCGACCTCGGCGGGAATCCAGTTGATTTCCTTATTCAACGCGATCATTTTCTTCGCGTAGCGCGTCGTACTGATGTACCACGAGTGGCGCGCGTAATAGAGCAGCGGCGACGAGCACCGCCAGCAATGGGGATAGCTGTGAAGATAGGGTTCCTTCTTGTAGAGGATGCCGCGATTGCGAAGGTTCGTGATGATCTCCGCATCGGCGTCCTTCACAAACATGCCCTTGAATTCCGTGACCTCGTCCATGAAGCGGCCGGACTTGTCGACCGGGTGGATCGTCGGGAGGTCGTACTTCCGTCCGATCTGGTAATCGTCTTCGCCGTAGGCGGGCGCCATGTGCACGATGCCGGAACCGTCTTCTGTCGTCACGAAGTCCGCGGCGACGACGTACCACCCTCGTTCGATCACCGTATGATAATCGAAGAGGCGTTCATATTCCAAGCCGATAAGGTCGCTGCCGGTGTATTCGGCGGCGATCCGATATTTTTCCTTCAGCACCGAGAGTCTCGATTTCGCGAGGATGAGGAACTCGCCCGTCGGCTGCGGCTCTTCACCGTCCGTGAGGAGTTCCGCCTTCACGTATTCGATCTTCGGATGCACGGCGAGGCCGACATTCGAGATGAGCGTCCACGGCGTGGTCGTCCAGACGAGGAACGCCGTCCCCTCCTGGTTCTTCACCTTCAATTTCACATACACGCTCGGGTCCTTCACGTCCTTGTAGCCGAGCGCGACCTCGTGGCTCGAGAGCGGCGTCTCGCATCGAGGACAATAGGGCTGGATCTTGTGGCCGCGGTACATCATCCCCTCGTCGTGGAAGCGCTTGAGCGCCCACCAGATCGATTCGATGTACTCGTTCTGGAACGTCACGTAGGGATGCGCGAGGTCGACCCAGTACCCCATCTCGCGCGTCATCTGCTCCCATTCGGTCTTGTATTTCCACACCGACTTGCGGCACTCCTCGTTGAACTTCTCGACGCCGTAGTTGATGATCTCGTCCTTGTGCGTGATGCCGATCTGCTTCTCGACCTCGATCTCCACCGGAAGGCCGTGCGTGTCCCATCCGGCCTTGCGGAACACTTGGTAGCCCTGCATCGTCTTGTAACGGCACACAGCATCCTTCAGCGTGCGCGCCATGATGTGATGCAGCCCGGGGCGCCCGTTCGCCGTCGGCGGTCCCTCGAAGAACGTATAGAGCGGCTTCCCTTCGCGGGAGGTCATGCTCTCTTCGAAGACATTGCGCGTATCCCAGAATTCCAGGATCGCCTTCTCGACCTCCGAGTAATTCACCTTGTCCGTCAACTCTTTAAACATCGTCTTCCTTTTTCTTTCGGGTTATAAACGTGCCACAACATTCTTCATGATCGCCGTCAGCTTCGGCTCCGTCGCATTTGCCACTTTAATAATCTCGTCGAGCTCGGCCGGCTTCAGCGCGTCGGGGAAACATTCGTCCGTGATGATCGAGAAGCCGAGCGTGCGGAGCGACATATGCGCGGCGACGATGGCCTCGGGCACCGTGGACATGCCCACGACGTCGGCGCCGATGCCGCGGAGGAACCGGTATTCCGCGCGCGTCTCGAGGTTCGGTCCCGAGACCGCCACGAACACGCCCTTCTGCAGCCGGATGCCGAGGTCGAGCGCCACGTGTTCGGCCAGCGCCGAGAGTTCACGCGAGTACGGCTCGGACATGTCGGGAAAACGCGGTCCGAGATCCTCGTCGTTCTGACCGATCAGGGGGTTGTCGCCGAGCAGGTTGATGTGATCGGTGATCATCATGATATCGCCCTTGGCGAAATGCGGATTCATGCCGCCGGCCGCGTTCGAAATGAGGAGCGTCGAGATGCCGAGGAATTTCATGACGCGCACGGGGAACGTCACCTGCTGCATCGTGTATCCCTCGTAGTAATGAAAGCGCCCCTGCATGGCCACGACCTTCTTGCCGCCGAGCATGCCGAAGATGAGCTTTCCCTTGTGCGACTCCACTGTCGAGAGCGGGAAATGCGGTATCTCCGAATAGTCGATGACGGTGTCGATGTGGATCTCTCCGACGAGTCCGCCGAGTCCCGTACCGAGGATGATGCCGACGGAGGGTGTCGAGTCGGTTTTCGTGCGGATGAAGGAAACCGCGTCGTTGATCTGTTTTTTTTGTGTGGGCATAGTGTCCGTCTGTTACAATTTTTTGAGAATTTCGTCGACTTGAAAATGGTCTTTCCCTGTTCCCTTGCCCGGATCACGTTGAAATTCGTCGTCCTCGCCTTCCAGCGCCCTGATGAGCTCGAGTTCGGAGTTCAGGAGCACCTTCAACCGGCTGATGAGGGTGTCCTTGCGGACGCGAAGCGTCGTTACCTCGTCCTTGAACCGCGTCGTTTCGCCGCGCGAGCGCTCGATGATCTGGTGGGCCTTCAGTTCCGCCTCGCCGATGATGAGCTCCGCCTGCTTCTTCGCGTGCTCGATGGATCGAGAGCTCGTCTCCTGCGCCTGCATGAGGATCTGCTGCAGGTCGCGTTCCTTCTGCTTGAAGTCGCGGAGCATGATCTCGGCTTCCATGAGCCGTTCCTTGATCTCCTTCACCTGGCGAAGTGAGTCCGCATATTCAACCGAGATCATTTCGAGGAAAGAATCGACCTCGATCGTGTCGTATCCGCGCAGAACGCGTTTGAATTCCTGTTTCTTAATATCGAGCGGCGTCAGTGTCATAGCAGCCTCGTTTGTATCGTTGGGCCACGAATGTGTGGACATACCTCGTGATAGAATTTCTGCCGTCATGCGGCGCAGCATCCATCATCCGTGCGCTGCATCGGCCTGTTTCACGCGCGAACCGAAGATTGCCGTCCCGATGCGGATCATTGTCGAGCCTTCTTCGATCGCGATCGTAAAATCGTGCGTCATCCCCATCGACAGTTCCGTCATCGGCGCCGCCGTCGCACACGCGCGGTTCATCTCATCCAGGAGCGACTTCAGCAGCTTGAACGACGCGCGCGACTCACCGACCGCGTCAGTGAACGGTCCGATCGTCATCA
>JAVBYH010000384.1 GCA_030824175.1 Bacteroidota bacterium
GAACAAGACGAACACGGACGAATGCATCCAGCTCATACACGAATCCGGCTTCGACGCCGTGCAACGCGACACGCTGTACGGGATCAAGAAGATCATCCCCCGCACGCAGGCCGCATAACAGCGGTCTCCCATCTGTAGGGCGAAACGGCGTTTCGCCCCGGTTCAACGATCGTACGGTCGTTCGACGGGGCGAAATATCATTTCGCCCTACAGCCTGCAGGCAGTGTCTGCTACACGTCCTCGGTTTTCAGACGCCGCGAAATATCCTTCAGCGACGTCCAACTCTCCAGCAGTTCGGGCAGATACTCGGACGACGTCACGAACGTCCAGAGGTACGCCACGATCGAATAGATGTTCCCCGTGGTGAACTGGGCAAGGTCGATCGCGATGTACATCACGATCATGAAAATCCCCAGGAGGAAGATGCGCATGATGAGGAAATTGACGGCGCCCCAATTTGCGATCTTCTGCTGCTGCCCCGCCATCGAATGGTAATATGCGCGGACGAGCTCCGGCTCCTTCTGGGAGAATATCTCGTACGCCTCCTCCCGCGTGTCGTGCACGCTCCGCTGGAGGACGATGACCTTCTGGATGTAGAATTTCGTGATGAAGAGAAGCGGCAGGACGATGCACAGGCAGGTGAGCGCGATGCGCCAGTCGTAGAACGTGAGGGCGAGCACTGTGCCGACAATGGAGATGGTCTGGTCCATGATGTCCGGCACGCGGTACTGGAAAAAGGTCACATACTCGCGCGATAATTCCGCGCGGGCAGCGGTTTTAGACACGGAGAGCCGATGCTTTTTCCCCATCGCTGCGACGTCGGCGGCTATCTCCGTGAACATCCGAAGAAAGATCTTCTGGACGATAGACCGCCGCAGCGCACCGACGATTGAATTGACCATGAACGCGCCGACCCACAGCACGAGGGGGAGCGTCAGCATGATCCGCCCCTTCCCCGTCGCGGTGTCGATCAAGGCATCGATCACCCATCCGAAGAGAAAGGGCTCGAAGATCCAGGCGACATTCTCAACCGCCACGAGCGACAGTGCGATGCTGATGCCGCCCTTGAAGCGCTTCATCAAATCGGAAAGATGCATAGCCGTCGCATTGAAAACGTCTACAGCGTCTTAGTACAGCACGATCTCCGGAATTGCGGGAATGATGCCCTTCTCGTGGCCGAGCTTGAAGAGGAGTTCAAGCGCCTTGCGGCCGTTCTCCCCCATGTCGATGGTGAGCTCGCTCACGTACATCTTCACGAACTTCTCGCCAAGCGCGTAATCGATGCCCCGTCCCCATTTCATCGCGTAGGGAACCGCCTCGTCCTGGTGCGTGTAGCCATAGCGGATGCTTTCCTTCAATCCGACGGAGAGCTTATGCGCCATCTCCTCGCCAAGATCCTTCCGCACCACATCGAGTCCCAGCGGCAGCGGCAGTCCGTTCGTTTCCTTCTCCCACAGCTCGCCGAAATCGATAATCTTCGTGAAACCTTCGGCGGCGTACGTTAGCTGTCCCTCGTGAATGATGACGCCGGCATCGAACTCGCCGGAATCTACACGCGACATGATCTCATCGAACGGAACATCAACGTTTTCAATGCCTTGCCCGTATATCCTAAACAACAATGAAGCGGTTGTCATTGTTCCTGGCGTGGCGACGCGCTTGCCCTTGAGCTCCTCGAGCGTCGAGTATTTTTTCGACACGAGCACGGGACCGTAGCCCTCGCCCATGCTGGCGCCGGTGACCATGATCCAGTATTTGTCCGCCACGTATGGGAAGGCATGGGCGGAGATGGCGGTTACTTCAAGTTCCCCGTGCATCGCACGCACATTCAGGGATTGGATGTCTTCGAGCATATGGTCGATCTTGATGCCGTCGAGTTTCACTTTCTCACTGGCCAGTCCGTAGAACATGAACGCATCGTCCGGATCCGGGCTATGGCCGACTTTAATGATTCTTTCACTCATTGCTTGGGAGTCCTTTTACTGTAACATGATGGGTGGAGCCTGCTGTAAATGTTATTTAATGCCGGTATAGATAGTGGCGATGCCGAACGTCATGGGCTTCCGCGTGACGGACGTGAAGCCGCAGGAGCGCAGCACGTCCAGGAATCGTTCTCCGTCGGGAAACTGCATGACCGTGTCGGGCAGGTACTGGTATGCCTCGGTGTTCTTCGAGACGAGGCGGCCGATCACCGGGAGGACGAACCTGAAATACATGAAATACAGCTGCCTGAACGGAAATGACGTCGGCTTCGAGAATTCGAGCACGACGATCTTTCCGTGCGATCGCAGCACGCGCCGCATTTCAGAGAGGCCCTGCGTGAGGTGTTCGAAATTTCGGGCGCCGAATGCCACCATGGCGGCGTCGAATGTATTGTCGTCGAACCGGAGGCGTTCCGCTTCCCCGCTCTCGAGCGTGATCGTGTGCGACAGATTCCGGCCGGCCAGCTTTTTACGGCCCACCTCCAGCATCGCCTCGGAGATGTCGACGCCGACGACGCTCTCTGGCTGCAGGCGGAGAGCGGCGATTGCAAGGTCGGCGGTGCCGGTGGCCACATCGAGGATCTTTTTCGGACGGAGCTCCTTCAGCGCTTCGATGGCCTCCCGGCGCCAGAGCAGATCCACGCCCCCGCTTAACACATGATTCAGCAGGTCGTAGCGATACGCGATGGCATCGAACAGCGACCGGACATATTCCTTTTCCATACACTCTCGTTTGTTCGTACAAACTGCAATACCGCTGAAAGCCGGCAGCGGTATTGCGCGTAAAAAATATCCATGCGATCGAAACGGGTGCGAAACGCCGTTTCGCGTCATGGTGTCATTCGAGCGTGAGGGCGTCTTTCTGGCCGATGTATTCGGCGACGTTCTCTCCGCCGTCCACGCCGATCGTGTTGCCCGAGATGAACGAGGCGTCGTCGTGCGACAGGAGCGAGATGGCGCGCCCGACATCCTCGGGAGTCGTGTTGCGCATCTGGGGATTCTTTGCGCGCGCGACGTCGATCATCTTCGCGGCGCCCGGGATCTTGCGGAGCGCCGCTGTGTCCGTCACTCCGGCCATGATGGCGTTCGCGGTGATGCCATAGGGTCCGAGTTCGACGCACAGCTGGCGCGTATACGATTCCAGGGCGGCCTTTGCAGCCGAGACCGCTCCGTAGTTCGGAAGCTGGGCATGACCGCCGGAGGACGTCATCGTGTAAATATGCGAGCCGGATTTCATGAGGCCCTTGTTGAAGACGGCCTGCGTCCAATAGACGAGCGAATTCGCCATGACATCGAGCGTCATCTCGACCTGCGCCTGCGACATCTGCGCCTTGGCATCCTTGCTCACAAGGGGGCGGAGGGTGCCGAAGGCGAGCGAGTGCACAAGCACCTTCACATTGCATTCGGCGTTCGAACCGAACTCCGCTGCCAGCGCATCCACGACCTCCGCTCGTTTGGCGGGATCCGATGCGTTCACGTTGAAGAACAGGGCCTTCACGCCGCAGGCTTCCACGTCGCGTTTCACTTTTTCCGCATTCGGTACCGTTGCGGCGCGGTCGAAATGGACGCCGCAGACATTCATGCCGTGGCGCGCAAGCTCTATGGCGGTGGCTCCGCCGAAACCGCTCGATGCGCCGAGCACCAAAGCCCAATCAGTCTTCTTATATGTATAGGTAAGGGCCACTAGTCAATTCCTCACTTTCGATTTTTCACAGTAGGTATCTTTAAACAACTTCAAAAAATACGAACTTTTTTCGTGAAATCAAACAAATCAGACAAATTCATTCTATTTCCCCGATGCATCCCCCCGCCTTCCGATCACCGCCATCATGCGGCCGGACGCCTCGCGGTCTCTCCGGAAGGAATGGAAGCGTCCGGGGGTGCTGATCGTGCACTCCTGCGACACCTCGATCTGCTGCTCGGGCACGCCGCACTCGAGGAGCTGCTGCCGGTTCGCTTCCTTCACGTCGAGGAGGAATTTTCCGTCCCCCAGGCCCTCGACGACGGACGCCGGGAACTGCGATGCCACCTCCGGCCCCACTTCGTAGCAGCATTTTCCGGCCGCCGGCCCGATGAAGACGCGCAGATTCGACGGCCTCGACTCGCACTGCACGAGGAGCTTGGCGATCGCCTTCTTCACGATCTTGCCTGCGGTCCCCCGCCAGCCGGCGTGGACCGCGGCGATGCTGTTCGTCATGGGATCGAACATCACGATCGGCACACAATCCGCCACGGTGATCGCCAGGTAGACGTTCGGCTTTTGCGTGACGAGGCCGTCGCAGTACTCGTATGTGCCCGGATGGTCCGCGATGCGCACATTCGCCGTGTGGTGCTGGAGCGGATATGCCATCCGTTCCGCGCCGATCCCGAGGGCCGTGAAGAAGCGCGATCGGTTTTCCTGCACATGCTCCGGCACATCGCCGACATTCATGCTCAGGTTCAGGCCGAACGTGCCCGCGCTCACACCGCCGTCCCTCGTGCTCATGCCGAACACGAGGTCGTCGTACGCCTCAAATATGTTTGCCCGTATAAGTTCCATTGATCAAGACCAGTCCGTGATTGACGATACCGACCGGTTTTCCTTTCAGGATTGTGCCGTTGAACGGTGAATTTTTCGATTTCGAATGGAATTGCGAGCAGTCCACCGTCCACTCCGCCCCGGGATCGAAGAGTGTGAGATTCGCCGCCTGGCCCTCTGCAACCGAGATTTCCTTGCCGATGATCTTCCTGGGATTCGTGGAGAATTTTTCGACGAGCTGCGAGAGGGTCAGCACACCGGTGGCGACGAGGTGCGTCACCGAAAGGCCGATTGCCGTTTCGAGTCCGACGATGCCGAACGGCGCCTGGATGTAGTCCACCTCCTTCTCGTCGAGCGAATGTGGCGCATGGTCGGTGGCGATGACATCGATCGTGCCGTCGCGGAGGCCTTCGCGGATCGCGTCGACATCGGCCTGCGTACGGAGCGGTGGATTCATCTTCGTGTTCGTGTCGAAGGCGCACACCTCGCGGTCCGTGAGCGTGAAATGATGGGGCGTCACCTCGCATGTGGCCTTGATCTTTTTCTTTTTCGCCTCGCGCATGAGCGCGACGGAACCTGCCGTGCTCACATGGGCGGCATGGTAGCGGGCGCGTGTGAATTCGGCGAGCATCACGTCGCGCGCGATCATCACCTCTTCGGCCACATTGGGGATGCCGGGAAGTCCGAGCCTCGTGGCGGTCTCCCCTTCGTTCATCACGCCGCCTTTGGCCAACGCGACGTCTTCGCAGTGCTGGATGATGGGCACATCGTACATTGACGCATACTCCATCGCGCGGCGCATGATGGCCGCATCGTGCACCGGCGCCCCGTCGTCCGACAGCCCGATGGCGCCTGCCTGCACGAGTTCAGAAATGGGAGCCATGAGCTTGCCGTCGCGCCCCTTCGTCACTGCGCCCACCGGGAACACATCCACGATGCCGCGGTTCGAGCGCTGGCCCTGACTCTTGACGAACTCCACGATGGACTCGTCGTCGATAGCGGGATTCGTATTCGGCATGCAGCAGACGGCTGTGAAGCCGCCGAAGGCGGCCGCGAGTGTGCCCGTGGCGATCGTTTCCTTGTGTTCGTACCCGGGCTCGCGCAAGTGGACGTGCATGTCCACGAATCCCGGCGCGACGACCATGCCGGCGAGGTCCACAACCTCGCAGCCGTCCCCGGCCGCGAGGCCCGTGCCGATCGTGCGAATGATCCCGTCCTCGATGAGGATATCGACGACCCGGTCCGTACCAGCGGACGGATCGATGAGCCTGCCTTGCTGTAAGAGAATTTGCTGTGACATTCGTTGCCTCGATGTTGTTCGAATTTTTATGTGTGTGTGTGTGCGGCAATGCGCATCGCGCACATGCCGCCCCGGCCGGCGTTACCGGCCGTCAATGGCCGCCGTTATTCCGACAAGCCGAGCAGATAGAGCACGGCCATCCGCACAGCGACGCCGTTCAGGACCTGTTCGAGGATGAGCGAGTGCGGGCCGTCCGCCACATCGGCCGAGAGCTCGACATCGCGGTTGATAGGCCCCGGATGGAGCACCGCGATCGGGCGGTTCACCTTCGCCAGGCGCTCGCTCGTGACGCCGAAGAACCGGTGATATTCGCGGAGCGAGGGAAAGAGTCCGGCAGCTGCGCGCTCCAGTTGGATACGCAGCACGTTCACCGCGTCGACATGCGGCAGCACGTCGTCCAGATGATGATACACCTTCACGCCGAGGCGTTCGATCTCGCGTGGCATGAGCGTCGACGGCCCGCAGACCGAGACCTCGGCCCCCATCGTTTGCAGCCCGAAGATGTTCGAACGCGCGACGCGGCTGTTGAGGATGTCGCCGACGATGCACACGCGCAGCCCCTTCAGGGACCCGAACTTTTCTCTGAGCGTGTACATGTCCAGCAGCCCCTGTGTGGGATGCTCGTGGCACCCGTCGCCAGCGTTAATCACGTTCGCCTTCACCACCTGCGTGAGGAAATGCGCGGCCCCCGCCGAGGCGTGGCGGATAACGACCATGTCGATCTTCATCGCCTCGATGTTGCGCGCCGTATCCTTCAGCGTCTCGCCCTTGGTGACGCTCGAACCGGAGGCGGCGAAGTTCACGACGTCGGCCGAAAGCCGGCGCTGCGCGAGCTCGAAGGAGATGCGCGTGCGTGTCGAGTTCTCGAAGAAAAGGTTCACGATCGTCTTGCCCTGGAGGGGCGGGACCTTTTTAATCGGGCGGTTCAGGATTTCCTTGAACGACACGGCGGTGTCGAGGATGAGCTCGATATCCTGGTGCGACACGCCGTCCAATCCGAGCAGATGTCTGCTGGCTAGTTTCATCGGACTTCTCCTTCCTGAATGTGCGTGATGAGGAGCACCGCGTCCTGGCCGTCGGTCTCCGTCATGAGCACGCTGATTTCCTGATCGCTTGAGGTGGGGATGTTCTTGCCAACGAAATCGGCCTTGATCGGCAACTCGCGGTGCCCGCGGTCCACGAAGACGGCGAGCTGGATCGATGCGGGGCGGCCGAGGTCCATCAGCGCATTGAGCGCCGAACGGATCGTGCGGCCGGTGAAGAGCACGTCGTCCACGAGGATAATGTTCTTGCCGGTGATGTCGTAGAGGATGTCCGTGGTCTTGAGCCGCGGCTGGCTCAGGCGGCCCCGGAGGTCGTCCCGGTACAGCGTGATGTCGAGCGTCCCGAACGGCACGGCGACCTTCTCGCTGTCGAGGATGGCATGGGAGATGCGGCGCGCCAGATAATCGCCCCGCGTGCGGATGCCCACGATGCCGATCGTCTCGGCACCCTTGTTGCGCTCGATGATCTCGTGGCTCAGTCGGGTGACAGTGCGCGCGAAACCCTTCGCATCGATGATTTCCTGCGTTGTGTCCATAAACGGCAAAACCTCCCTGGGAGCCAGAAAAGGAGGTTTGGTCACGCCGCGCGCGCGCGTACACGGCGCACACACACGGCGTCAACGGTTCCTTCTCTACCTCGCCGGATAGAATTAAAGGATATCTCAATGAACAACATGCCGCCCGTGCGCCACTGCGCCCGGGCGGGACGATGCAGGCCGCCGTCAGACCAGGCCGGAATTAATTGGCCGAAATCTGCCGCTGCCAGTTATCGTCGTGTAACTCGTTGCGGTGCGTCGAATGCAGCAGGATGTAATCGGAGAATCCTGTGCGGTCCCCGAAGATAAACTGCACGCCGCCCTGCAGCGAATGGTAATGCCACACTTCATACGGCTTCACGTCGATCTCGTTTACATGACGCTCGACCTCGTCCGGGGGACCGTACTTCACGTACACCCTGCCGCGATCCGTCCTCCATCCGTCCTT
>JAVBYH010000329.1 GCA_030824175.1 Bacteroidota bacterium
AGATGAACATGGGAAATCCGAAGAGCCGGTGCGTCACGATGTTGTCGATCTCGCGGTTCTTCCTGCGCAGTTCGACCTTGTTCTCGGTGAGCGTTTCACCGAGCGCGCCGGCGATGAACCCGTACTTGGCGTCCGTGATGACGGACTCGGAGGGTTCGCCGAACTCCTTCTCGAGTTTTCCGATCTCCGTCCGGCAGGTCAGCGCAAGGAGCGGATCGTCGGCGAACGAGGACACGAGCTTCATCGTCGTCGCATCGCGCTCGAGGAGCTTGATGGCCAGATAGCGCGTCGAAAATGCATCCCTCACCTCCTGATGCCCCCTGAGCACGGACTGGACGCGCGCGATCGCCTCTTCGATGGTGGCGCCGTAGTTGATGTGGATGTGGCGCACGATCGGATCACGGTCCTCGTACACGTCGATGACCTTCCGGATGAGGTCGTCGATCCCTTTGCCGGTGACGGCGACGGTGGGAACGATGGGGATGCCGAGCATCGCCGCGAGCTGGCGATAGTCGAGGCGGGAGCCGCTTTTTTCGAGCTCGTCGAACATGTTGAGTGCGATCACCACTTTGATGTTCATGTCGATGAGCTGCGTGGTCAGAAACAGGTTGCGCTCGAGGTTCGACGCGTCGACGACGTTGACGACGATGTCGGGCATCGTCTCGGCGATATGGGTGCGCACGAAGAGTTCCTCGGGCGTGTATTCGGTGATCGAGTACGTCCCGGGGAGATCGGTGAAATGCAGCATATAACCGTCGAGCTTCACGACGCCTTCCTTCGAATCGACGGTGACGCCGCCGTAGTTGCCCACGCGTTCGTGCAGGCCGGCGGCGTAGTTGAAGAGCGAGGTCTTGCCGCTGTTGGGGTTTCCGACGAGGGCGACGGTGACGGCGTTCCCCTTTTCGCGCAGCGACAGTTTTTGCGTGCCTTCGGACACGGTGCCGGCAAACGGTGAGGCGGTTCGGTCTTCGTCTTCATCGGGGACGCAGACGCGAATGAGGCGCGCCTCATTCCGGCGGAGTGAGACGCGGTACCCCATGACCTCGTATTCGATCGGATCCTGGAGCGGTGCATTCTTGATCACCGTCACCATCTTTCCCTTCACGAATCCCATTTCGGTGATGCGTTTGCGGAACGCACCGTGGCCCACCACATGCGTGATCTGGGCCGTGGTGCCGTTCTCAACAGCGGCGAGCGTGCCGCCGGATCGTTCATTCTCGTCAATCATATCCTGTTCCTGAATGCATCTCTTGTCGGCCATCCGCCCCGAACCGCAACGCTGGATGGTTCATGTATTTCCCTGATGATGCATAATGATAGCGATTGCGCGCCCCCCGAACAATCCCCACAAATGGGGATATTGCATATCGGGCGGCATTTCCTATATTTCAGGTACAGACGACGCACAGGCAGCCGGCGGGACCACTCCCCCTGCCGCGGGCCACGGCACAGAATCAATGAATCCCGGACCATGAAACAGATAACGCAGGAGCACAAACTCGCAGATGTCCTCCACGGCAATTACATGCTCATACCGGTCGTCAACCGGTGCGGCATCCGCCTCGGATTCGGGGAGAAGACGATCGGTGCCGTGTGCGCCGAACGGGGCGTGGACCCGGAGTTCCTCGTGGCTGTGATGAACGCATTCAACGCGGAGAATTATTCCGCCGCGAAGAAACTCGGCCCGAAGCACGTGCACATGATCGTCCAGTATCTGAAGAAGACGCACGCATCGTACCGGAGGAACCAGATACCGGCGATCGAGGCGTCGATAGAAGTGCTCATTCAATCGGCTGTCGAAAATAACCCGCGGCTCGCCCTCGTCAGGAAATTCTTCCGTCAGTACAAGAAGGAACTCTTTCTCCACTTGAAGCGCGAGGAGACCGTCACATTCCCCTATATCGAGTCCGTCTACAAGGGATTCATGAGCGGCGGAGCCGGGAAGACGAAGCGCACCGGGCGGCGGAAGTATTCGATGAGCGTCTACGAGGAAGAGCACGACAACATGGACGAGAAGCTGAACGATCTGAAGAACATTCTCATTAAGTACATCACCGGCGACTTCAACGATACGGTGTGCGGCACCATTGTCTTCGAACTCTTCCGCCTCGAGAAGGATCTGCAGGATCATACGCAGATCGAGGATCACATTCTCATGCCGCTCGTGAAGACGATGGAAGCCGAGCTGACCGCACGCGGAAAGGCATAGGCCATGGTCGCCGGAAAAAAAATACTCATTGTCTCGGCCAATCAGCTTGCGTGTATTGGATTGAAGACGATCCTCCAGGAAAGCTTCTCCCCCGGAGAGATCATCGTGCTCGCGGACCTTCACGGCAGCGACGCGCTCGCCGAGGCGGACATTGCATTTGTGTCTTCCGACACGTATGTGCGGCAACAGGCGAAGCTGCGGACGTCGAAGGCGCATATCATCGTGCTCACCGAGGACGCCCGCGATGGGGCAGATACTCCGGCGGCCGACCCCGATACGCTCTCGATGGCGCACACGGAACAGGAGATCGCCGACAGGCTCGAGGCGCTTTTCAGGCCGAAGACCGGACGGAGCCCAGGCGGGCTCGCCGAGACGCTGACGCCCCGCGAGACAGACGTGCTCCGCTGCGTGTCGCAGGGCTATCTGAACAAGCAGATCGCCGATATGCTCTCGATCAGCCAGCACACGGTGATCTCTCACCGGAAGAACATCACGCAGAAGCTTGGCATCAAGACCGTCTCGGGATTGACGATGTATGCGCTGCTGCACGGCCTCATCACCTCGAAAGAACACTAACCCACCAAGTCCCCGACCGTGAAAATCCCAATATATCGGGATTGTTCCGCCTCCCAAAATTGCATACGTTTAAAACATCACGATACACGGCACTGGTGATGCTATACAATCATGGATCAGGAACAATGAACACACATGCTGTACAACGGTACCGGCATCTCGCGTTTGCGGCATTGAGCGCGCTCACCCTCGGTATGACGCGGCTCGCCTCTGGGCAGGGACCGGTGCCCATTTCCCTGCAGGCAAGCTATGTCGGGGATTTCACGAACAATGTACGGGGGGGCATCACAACCGGATCGGGATTTCTCGGCATGGCCGCCGTCACGATAGTCATCGAAGCGCCGGAAGGAAGCGCGCTGGCCGGAGGAAGCCTCCTTCTCAAGGCAGTGAACACACACGGTGCACAGCCGTCGGCGCTCCTGACCGGAGATTTCCAGGTCATGACGAACATCGAGGCGGGAGACCACACATACCTCCAGGAGGCATGGTACAGCCAGAGGTTGGGCGATGTCTCGCTCACGTTCGGGCTGCAGGACATGAATGCGAAATTCGCGGTGAACGAATACAGCTGCATGTATCTGAACAGTTCGTTCGGCGTCCACTCGACGATCGCGAGCAACGTGGCCGCACCGGTCTTTCCGCTCACGTCGCTGGCGGGAACGGTGGCATGGAACGCAACGGATCGGCTGCTGCTTCTCGCCTCGGTATTCGACGGCGCCCCCCTCGCGTTCGAACGGAATCCGCATAACCTGAAATGGCATTTCAGCCCGCGCGATGGGATCTTCGGCGTGTGCGAAGCCCAGTTTCGTATCGGACGGGAGGATGCCCTGCATGGCTGGGTGAAGGCGGGCGTGTACGAGTTCGATCGAACGGCCTCGGGCGGCATGGCTGCCGACAGCGAAGAACCGGTGATCCGGAATAATTACGGATTGTATTTCACGTACGATCAAACGGTGGCGGGCATAGCGAACACGGCGGGAGGCGTAGCCGTGTTCGCACGCGCGAGCATCAGTCCGGAGCGCTACAACGACAATTATCATTTCGCCGGCGCCGGGGTGAATTATTACGGATTCTTCAGGGAAGACGGATCGGATGCGGCGGGAATCGCGGTGGCGCACGCGGGCCTCGGCAGCGCGGCGGATGAAACGGTGATCGAACTGACGTATCGGACGCCTGTGATGAACGGCATCACGCTTCAGCCCGATGTGCAATACATCATCAATCCCGGCGGAACAGGAGAGGCGCTTCCGAACTGCATGGCGGTCACCGTTCGGTGCGGTGTAGAGTTGTAGCGTCCGTTCTACTCCGCGGGTTGGGCTTCGATCATTGGATCTTTTGATGTATATTATTGGATGAAGACCACTTTACCCGACACATCACTCACGATCGCAGCGCGGACGGCGGGACGGTTGACGCGCAGCCAGGAGCGTTTCAACAAGCTCACCGCCCGCATCAAGAAACTCGAGAAGGAACTTGCAAAGGAATCGGCGAGGCTCGAGAGGCTGTTTACCGAGTTTACGCGCGAGGTGCAGCCTCACCTGATGGAGCACGCGCGCCTGATGCACTCCGTTGCGGGATTGCTTGACGAATTCGCCAGGAAGCATCCGCTGAAGAAACCTCACCTTGCATCGATACAGGCCGTCATCGCGGATCTCTGGAGCAGATCATCACGCATCGTTTCACCCACCCCGCATCAGAAGGAGTTCTACGGCCGCTGGCTCCATTGGGACGCCGACGGCGGGCACACACACGCCGGCAACACAGAGGATGAGAACAAACGAGCGTACGAGCGGCGCCGCCAGCCTGCACAAAAAAGCAAACATCAACGGGCGGCCGATGCGGATCGAGAGGCCGTTGACGAAACGAAGCAGCGGAGTCTCAGGAGTGTGTACATCGCGCTTGCGAAGGTGCTGCATCCGGACACCGACACCGATATGGACGGCAAACGCGACAAAGAAGAGCTCATGAAGCAGGTCACACAGGCATACACGGGCAGGGACCTGACGAAGCTGCTGCGGCTCGAGGTGGAATGGGTGCGGGAGGAAAGCCGGCATATCGACCGGTTGACGGACGAGACGATACAGACATACGTCTCGGCTCTTGAGGATCAGATGGCGGAGCTCAAGCGCGAGAGAGCGATGCTCGGGAACCACTCGCGCTACGACGCGGTCTCCGTTCTTGCGGATTTCCCCGAGGCGCGGGCCGTTGCCGCGCTGCATCTTGAAGCGGAGACGATCAAAGAAGCAATCGTCGACTTGAAGCAATTCCGCGCGATACTCGAAAGTCCGCTCCCCCCTGCCGAGATCCTGAAGCACATTCGCAATCGATAGAAATATACGCCACTCGCACTGCCATCCGCGAACTCATTGGCATCATCAATAGTGTTTTCGTACCATTGAAAAATTGAACGGCAGGGTAACCCACATTTCTATCGATTTTCCTTTCGCGACCGCAGGTTGGAATGACCACTGCTTTGCCGCCGAGATGGCCGAAGCAATCATATCGTCGGTGATGCGGGAGGTCCGCGCGTTCATTTCACTTTTTTTGATGGTTTTCCCGCGTTGCGTGAAAACAGATTTCGTCACCACGACATTCTTTACGGATCCTTCGACATTGACGAGGAGCTTCAACCACACCGTCCCCTCCATCCGAATGCCGCGCGCCGCATAGGGGTACGTCGGAGTGGGATTGTACCCGACGATCGGCATTTTTTCGATATGCACGGGATCGTCGGCCGTCTTTTTCTTTTTTTTCACCACGAAGAACAGCTGCTGCGTCATCCCGGGTTCCAATCGAATGTTATTCATCACCTGGGCGTCGTATCCGTCGGCGATGGCGCGGATCTGGAAAAATCCCTGGTCGACACCCGTAATTTTATATTGCCCGTCTTTTTGGGAGAACGCCGAGCGCTCGGTCCCAAGCACTTCAATTTTTGCATTCTCGACAGGCAGGCGCGTGTCCGCGTCGATCACTGTGCCGACGAGGGCCCCGGTGGAAAGCGCATCACCCGGCGGCTCCACCATCTCCGACGCCAGCATTCTTGTGGATGACGAATCGTCGAGGACGTCGGCACGAACGCTCATCATGGAAGCGAGGACGATCAACGAAACTGAAAGAAGAAAGCGTATAATGGTCATGATAAGTTCTCCCTTTTTGTACGAGCCCTGATGATGCTCATCGGATGTGTTTCGTGTCGACGGCCTGCCCTTTCACTTCGACCTGCGGCAGTTCCATAATGTAGACGAGTTGTTTTTCGTTCTTCTCGATCACTTCGTGCCGCGGGAAGTACGTGGATGTGACATAGACGCTCCCCATGACCGCCATCGTCAAGAGAACGAGGACGATCGACACAGGGATTGAAAATTTATTACGGATGACGCGGGCAGCTGACGATCGCGCGGCAGACGGCACTGCAGGCCGATCGCCCAGGATGAGCGCGCCGACACGCTGATCGAGCCTCGCGGGAAAATCGTCCCGTTGCGACGCGTGAATCGACTCCCGGAGCGTAAGCATTCCATTCAGGTGCCCTCTGCATGCCGCACACGTGGTGAGATGCGCAAAGAGGGCAACGGCATCCGCATCAACCAATTCCCGATCAACGTATACGCTGATCATTTCCTTATATTCGCCACAATTCATGGCCGGCTCCTTTCGTCAAACAATTCTTGTAATTCGTTCCATCAGCACACAGCGCGCCTTGAATAATCTCGATTTCACCGCGCTCACCGTCGAATTCGTGATACGCGCGATCTCGTCGTATGATGCGCCCTCGTATTCCCTCAACACAATCACCTCCCGGTAACCGGGAGAGAGCATTTCAATTGCGCTTCGCACACCGTCGGCGGCTTCGTTGCGTTCAAGCATATCGAGAGCCGACGGGTCTGTCGACACGTAATCGTCGTCGAGGCTCACGTCCGTCGATTTTTCTCGCATGAGGCCGAACGCCTCGTTCCGTGCGATCGTAAAAATCCAGCTGCGCAACAGTGAGGGATTCGTCACAGTCGAACATTTAGAAAACACTTTCTCGAACGTCTGCTGCAGCGCATCTTCGGCCAACGAGCCGTCGCGCAGGAGCCGGAGGCAGTATTGAAAGAGTCCGTGTTTGTGCAGTTCGTAGAGATACAGGAATGCCTTCCTGTCGCCTGCGCGCAGCTGCACCAACAACTCTTCGTTGGTATATGGATTCACAAAGGTCCGGAGGTTAAAACATCGTTATGATGTACGGAGGGCCGCTGAAATTCCCACCATCACCAATATAGATGGGAAATTCGGTTAAAAGTTGCTCAAATTTTCCGAGAAAATGAAATCAGCACAACATCAACAGAATACGGCCGCCGGGGCGTGGTCTCATATGCCGGCATAAAAAAAGGCCTCAACCGTAGAACGGCTGAGGCCTTGATATTTTTGAGCGGGCGACCGGGTTCGAACCGGCGACATTCAGCTTGGGAAGCTGACACTCTACCAACTGAGTTACGCCCGCGAGACGATAACGATTGTGCGATCGTTTTCTGCATCCAATTTACGAAAACGACGGACACTTGTCAACTCGTTTCTGGCGCGCGGGGCGGATTTCATTTCAGGAGGCCGTTCTTGTAGAAGTAGCTCATGACATCGGCGTTCGTTTCCATACCCAGTTTTTCGAGGGCCCGGGCGCGGTAATTGCTCACCGTCTTCGCGCTGAGTGTGAGGAGCAGGGCGATCTCTCCGACGGTGTTGCCCTCGGCGATGAGGCGGACGACCGTGTATTCGCGATCGGAAAGGAGTTCGTGAAGCGGTTTTTCGTGCTTTCCGTCCACGTCCTCGGCGAGCAGCTGCGCCAGTAGCGGCGAGACGTATTTCCGGCCGGCAGAGGCGATGCGTATCGCCTGCGGGATCAGTTCCGGTTCGCCGTCCTTGGCGATGTATCCTGAGGCACCCGCCCTCAGGGCGCGGACACCATATT
>JAVBYH010000237.1 GCA_030824175.1 Bacteroidota bacterium
TATAAGACGGACGGTGCCATTCCGTCGGTGACAGTGTCGACACCGGCCGTCGCGTTGGCCGCGGAACCCGCGAACCACGTCACGGCCTTCGCTTCGGGCACGACGACGAGCAGTTCCGTGCCCCTCACATGGACGGACGCCGTCGCGGGTGCTCAGGCACCCTCCGGATATCTTCTCATGGCGAACAAGACGGGCGTCTTCACCACTCCCGCCGACGGCGCCGCCGTTGGCAACGACACGAACCTCGCGGACGGCTCGGCCGCCGTGAACATCGGCTATGCCGCGGCGGACGCGTACACGTTTTCCGGACTGACAGCTTCGACGACGTATTATTTCCAGCTCGTCCCCTACAACACGGTCGGCGGGGCGATAAATTACAACACTTCCGCCACGATCCCTGCCGTCTCCGCGGCGACACCGGCCGGATCCGGTACGCTTGTGCCGGGCCTCTTCACCGGGATCTATACATTTACCGGCGCTGCATCGGACGGCTCGGTTGGTGACGATGTGTACAATGGTGCGACGGAGCAACCGCCGTTCGGCACGTTTACGATTATGTCTCGATCCGGAGTGACGGCGGAGGCTGCTGGCAATGTTTTTAACAGCAAGGGATGGGGAGCCGGCACCGCTCGTGACGAGTCGAAGTATGTATCCTTTGCCCTCACTCTCAATGAGGGGTACGCATTTCAAAATCTTCCTCTCGCTCTTGCATTCGATACCCGACGTTCAGGAACGGGGCCGACATCGGGAGAAGTACAGTATCGTTACGGAGCCGCCGGTACATTTTCATCCACCGGAATATACGCACTCTCAGGCACGAGCGTCATTGGAAAATCGCTCAGCATCCCGGCTCCGGGAGACGCGACGAGCAGCGTGCTTGAAATACGCTTTTACGGGTTTGGCACGAGCACGGCTCTCACTGGTACGCTCCGCTTCGACAATGTGAAATTGACGACACCAAAAGAACCGGAACTTCCTGTGGAGCTGACCGCCTTCACCGCTCAACCGCGCGGCGGGAGCGTCGTGCTGCGCTGGACCACGGCGACGGAAGTGAACAATTACGGATTCGCGATCGAGCGGTGCGCGATCGCGGCCGGACAGCCCTCCGGCCAGTGGATGACGATCGGCTTCGTGGACGGCGCGGGCACATCGAACACGGCTCACCAGTATTCGTTCGTCGACGCGCCTGTGGGCGCCGCGGCCTACAGACTGAAGCAGCTCGACCGCGACGGCAGCTTCTCGTACAGCCCGGTCGTGGAAACGGAGTGGACGGCCGTCACCTCCGGATTCGCACTCGGTCAGAACTATCCGAATCCGTTCAATCCGTCGACGGTCATCCAATATCAGACCACCGAGAACGCGCGCGTAACGCTCGGCGTGTACGACGCACTCGGCAGGGAAGTGGCATCGCTCGTGAACGACACGAAGCCGGCCGGCGCGCATTCGGTGGAGTGGAACGCGTCGGCTTTGCCGAGCGGCGTATACCTCTACCGCCTGACTGCAGGAACGCACTCGACGGTGAAGAGGATGGTGTTGCAGAAATAACGCACCGCGTGCACGCAGGGGCGTATGCACTACGCCCCTCTAAAAAAAACGCATCGTTGAAAAATAAAAGACTTCCGCTCTTTGTTAAGTGGAAGTTTTTTTTTATTATGCATCCCACAGATGCGAACACGTATCCTCCTCATATCGGCGGCAGCCGTGTGGTGCTGCCTGATCCTTGCGGCGCCGATTTTTGCCGCAGGGGGTGGAATGTCCGGGAGTGCCGCATCGGCGATCTACCTGTTTTTTTCACCGATGTGTCACCAGTGGGAGTCGCATTCGTTTCACTTCTTCGGTGAAAAATTTCCCGTCTGCATCAGGTGCAGCGCCATCTATTTCGGCTTTTTCCTCGGCATCATCGCCTATCCGTCGCTGGGCAGGAGGATCGAGCGGAGGTTCACAGCGCGCGGCATTCTGGCCGCCGCCGCGGCGGGCATGATCGTCGATGTGGCATTCTCGATGACGGGTGTCTCGGAAAGCTCCACACTCACACGCGTCGTCACGGGGGGGACGTTCGGCATCCTGACCGCGTTCGTCCTGACGCCGCTGCTCGGGGAACTCATCGGATCGAACGCCCCGGATGCCGGGTGACCGGGCGCCGCGAGACGCGATGAACGCCCGGGCCGCCGGTGCCCTGGGCGCACACTATTTTTCTGACCTAATATTTTTCTATGGAACCCAAACCAGATCCGTTCATGCCGTCGCTCTACGGAGGATTAGTCATCGCCGCGTTCTGGGCCGTGCCGGGATTGAATCTCGTCAATTGTTTCTGCTGCGGGGGAGTGCTCTTCGGCGGATTATTATCCGTGTTTCTCTACGCGCGCGAGCTGCGGCCGGAGATGGAGCCGCTCACGATGAAGGATTGCCTTCGGCTCGGATTGTATTCGGGAGTGGTCGCGTCGTTCGCGGCGGTTGCGATCAACGTGCTCGTGACGCTTGTGTTCGGGAATGTGGCGATCGATATGATGGTGCGCATCATCCAGAAGATGAAAGTGGAGATGCCCCCCGAATTCGACGAGATGATCGCCGAGGCGAGGCAGCAGAAAATGAGTCCCGCCGGAGCGTTCTTCTCCATCTTCATCTACCTCATTCCGAATACGATGTTCTCCGCACTCGGCGGATTGATCGGATGGTCGCTCTTCAAGCCGAAGCCCGGGCAGGCATGACCCGGCTCAGCCGCGGAGCGTGATGCGGAACGTCGTGCCCGCCCCGAGCTTGCTGTCCTTGACGATGATCTTCCCGCTGTGATAGCTTTCGATGATGCGCTTCGAGAGGCTCAGTCCGAGGCCCCACCCTCGCCGTTTCGTGCTGAAGCCCGGGCGGAAGATGTCCTTGCGCATCTTCGGGTCGATGCCTTTCCCCGTGTCCGCGATGTCGACGAATGTCGTTTCGTACACCTTCTGTATCCGCAGCGTGATCTTTCCCTTGCCGTCTTCCATCGCATCGAGCGCGTTTTTGATGAGGTTCTCGATGACCCATTCGAACAATTCGCGGTTGATGTGCGAGTAGATCTCGGATTCGCTCTCGAGCACGATCGAGACGCGCTTGCCCATGTGCGGGATGCGGCGCTCGAAATACGCGATCACCGACCGGAGCACTTCCGGAATATTCTCCTCCTTCAAATCGGGCTTCGACCCGATCTTTGAAAACCTATCGGCGACCTTGTTGAGGCGCATCACATCGTGCTCCATATCCGTGACGGTCTCGTACATCTTCTTGTGGTCCTGCGAGTACATCTTCAGGACCTCGATCCAGCCGGCGAGGCTCGAGAGCGGGGTGCCGAGCTGATGCGCCGTTTCGCGGGCCATGCCGACCCAGATGTTGCTCTGTTCGCTCCGCTTGATGTAGCTGAATCCGATATAGCCCATCAGGACGAACAGGGCGGCGATGCCGAACTCCACATAGGGAAGGAGGCGGAGCTGCACGATGAGCGGCGACTCGCCGTAATGGATGTAGTTGAGGATGATCGAGTCCTGATAGGCGATGACGATCGGTTTGTTCGTTTTGTCCATCTCGGTGATCATATGGCGGAGGAGCATTGTCTGCTTCTCGGCCGAGAGCGTCGAGTCGATCTCGACGTTCTTGGTGCTGATCACGAGCGTGTCCGTCCCGTCCGTCTGGATGATCGGAAAGTCGATGGCGTGGATGATCTGTTCGAGGATGAAGCTGTAGTCCGTGCCGGGAGCGGAAGGGCCCGCGATGTACTCCAGGCTTCTGGCGTACATGCGGGCCACCTTCTGTTCGTTCTTCTGGAGCTTTTCGACGAGGTTGTTCGTGTAGACGAGCGTGGCGATGGCGCTGCACACGGCGATGACGATGAGGGCGATCTTGATCGTCCCCGATTTCGGGCTTCGTGCATTCAACAGCGCCGCCACCGCCGGTTACCGCACAATGGTTTGATCGCGCCGCGCGCCGACCGAGACGAGGGAGATCTTCGTGCCCGAGAGCTTCTCGATCGCCTCGATGTATTTCACGGTAGCGGGTGGGAGCTGCTTGTATTTTCGGATGCCGGTGATGTCTTTCTTCCAGCCCTTGAAGGACTTGTAGACGGGCGTCACCGTTTCGAGCGTCGCGACCTCGGACGAGAACGACTTCAGCGGCGTGCCGTTCACCGTGTAGCCCGTGCACACGCGGATCTCGTCGAAGTCGTCGAGCACGTCGAGTTTTGTGAGCGCGATCTCGCTGATGCCGTTCACCTGGATGGAATATTTGAGGCTTACCATATCCAGCCATCCGCAGCGGCGCGGTCGGCCGGTGGTGGCGCCGTATTCGCCGCCGATCTTCCGCAGCCGTTCGCCGGTCGGATCGTTCAGTTCCGTGGGGAAGGGGCCGTTGCCGACGCGCGTGGAGTACGCCTTGACGATGCCGATGATCTTTTTCACAGCCGTCGGCGGTATGCCGAGGCCCGTGCACGCTCCGCCGCTCGTCGGGTTGGACGAGGTGACGAAGGGATACGTGCCGTGATCGACGTCGAGCAATGCGCCCTGCGCGCCTTCGGCCAGGATGCGTTTGTTTTTCTTGAGCGCGTTGTTGAGGTACATCATCGTGTCGGTGATGTACGGATCGATCTTCGTGTCGAATTCCTGGTACTCGGCGATGATCTTGTCGACGTCGATCTCGACGGCGCCGTAGATCTTTTTCAGGAGCTGATTCTTCTCGGCGATGTTCGCCTTCAGCTTGTCCGCGAGCGTCTTCCGGTTGAGCAGGTCGACGACGCGGATGCCCGTGCGCATGTACTTGTCGATGTACGCCGGACCGATGCCGCGGCCGGTCGTGCCGATCTTCTGATCGCCGGCGTCCTTTTCGCGGATCACGTCGAGCATCTTGTGGTAGGGCATGATGAGATGCGCGTTGTGGCTGATGAAGAGCCGTCCGTCGATCCTGATCCCGAAGGACTTGATCATCGCGATCTCGTCCATGAGCGCGACGGGGTCGATGACGACGCCGTTGCCGATGACGCAGGTGGTTCGTTTGTGGAAGATGCCCGAGGGGATGAGGTGGAGCACATACTCCTTGTCGCCGATGACAACCGTGTGTCCCGCGTTGGCCCCGCCCTGATAGCGTGCGACGATATCGATCTCATCGCTGAGCATGTCTACGATTTTTCCCTTGCCTTCGTCGCCCCATTGTGCGCCGACTATGATTGTTACTGGCATATGTCCGTCTCGTTACGTTCGAATTCAGTGAGTTGGTGCAGATGTGTGTGTCACAGCTGCCGTGCTTTTTTCTTCGCCCGCTTCACGAATTCGCTGGCGGGATAGGTCGTGACAAGTTTCTGATATTCGGCCTTTGCCTTTTTCCTGTCGCCCATTTTTTCATAGCACTGGGCGATCATGAGCTGGGCGTCGTCCTTCTTGCTCGAAAATTTGAATGCGAACACGCCGTTGAACTGTTCCAGCGCGGCTGTGTATTCCTTCAGTCCGAAGAAGGCTAGGCCGAGCCAATGCCGGCAGTTCGGCGCGTAGTCTTCCTTCACCGAGAATTTCAGGAGCGATTCGAACTTGGGGACGGCTTCCTGGAATCTGCCGGTTTTGACGGCTGCGACGGCCGCTTCATACACGCGCATGTCTTCGGGAGAGGTGACGCCCTCGAACGAGCGTTTCGCGGGTGCGGCGTCGGCGGTCTTGGCGCGTGCCGCGATCGATGCCTCGAGGTCGGATGCCTTCGAGAGGAGATCGCGGTTCGACTTTTCGGCGGCGGTGAGTTTCTCTTTGAGCTGTATGTTCTCCGTCTTGAGTACGTCGAGCTCCTGCTGCAGTTCATCGCGTGACGGCCCGGCGGGGGCCGATGCAACGGTATCCTGAGCCGGCGGCATCATGTCCTCTTCCATCATTTCGTCCGATGCGGCGCATCCGATCATCATGAATGTCAGGAATACTGCGGCGGCAGAGGGAAGAAGCGCTGAGATGCGTGGGGTCATAAAATCCTCCTTGATCAAAAAATCCGGGTTGAATGAGTGAATAACGTGCCGTGAAATGTATTAAAGGCATCGTTGAAAGTCAAGCATGAACGGAAGAGACGTACTGGTGCACCGCGCGCGCGCATCCGTGCTGCATGACGGCGACAAGGTCATCCGGCACGCCGTCCGCGTGGTCCGATTGCGCGCGCATGTCGCAGATCTCGTTCACATAGTCCACTGTGACGAACGTGCCGTCGCGCGTGACGGCTATTTCGGTGGAGAAAAAATCGAGCCCGGAGACCGTGTGGATCGTCGTGACGATTTCGTGGAGCCGGCGGAGACCGTAGAGATATTCCTCGTGCGCCGTCACGTGGCGGTACACGTGAGTCTCCGTATCCCACCAGCACAGCAGCGTGTCGCCGAAGGCGTAGAAGACGCGGAACCATGCCTTCATCGAGTGGAGCGTTGCGGGCACGACGGTTTCCTGGAGCAGATACTTGTCGCCCTTGTGGTGCTGCCGCGATTCGATGATTTCCTTGAGCGATTCGGCGCCGAGGATCACACCCGCGCCGCCGCCGGTGGTGTTGGCCGGCTTGATGATGAACGGACGTCCGAGATGCGCGAGTTCGGTGAGGCTGAGCTCCACCTCCTTCCGTTTCGAGAAGGGGGAAATGATGATCGTATAGGGGACGTTGATGCCGGCGGTCATGAGCTCGAGATGCATCGTGGCCTTGTCTTTCGACCGGTCGATCGCCTCGTATGGATTGAAGAGATGCGAGCCGCTTTTGGCGACGAGCCGTGCCATCGGCTCGAACGCTTCCTCCGCATCCGAGGCCCTGTCGAGGAAGGTGCGGAAGCGGATGCCGCCTGCCTTCAGGAGCCGTATCGTTTCCGCGAGGTTGTGCGGTTCCACGCGGAACGTCGTCAGTCCGAGGCTTTGGCACGCGGTCTCGATGCCGAAAATGAATGCCTTGTCGAATTCCCAGCTCCATGCGAGGCCGAGATCAAAGTGGTGCGCCATGTCTGTACGGTCCTTGCGGGTCAGCCCAGAAGCGTTTCCGGATTAAGATTGTGCGCCTCGATGTCCCGGAAGTACCGGACCGTGCCCACCCGGAGCTCGTCGGTGGCTTCGTCGTCGCAGACGATGATCCCCTTGGGGTGGAGCTGAAGCGCGCTCACTGTCCACATGTGATTCACGCCGTTCTCGACAACCTGGGCCAGCGCGCGCGCTTTTTTATGTCCGTTAATGATCAACAGCACCTCGCGGGCATCGAGGATCGTCGCGACGCCGACGGTGAGCGCCGTCTTCGGCACCTTGTTGATGTCGTTGTCGAAGAAGCGCGAATTGGCGAGGATCGTGTCGTACGTGAGCGTCTTGACGCGCGTCCGCGAGGCGAGCGAAGAGCCCGGTTCGTTGAACGCGATGTGTCCGTCGGGTCCGATGCCGCCGAGAAAGAGCTGTATGCCGCCGGCCTTTTTGATCTTCGCCTCGTACTGGGCGCATTCCTTGTCGATGTCCTTCGCGTTGCCGTTCAGGATGTTGACATTCTCCTTCCGGATGTCGATGTGCGAGAAGAAATTATTCCACATGAACGAGTGGTAACTCTCGGGATGCTGTTCGGGCAATCCGACATATTCGTCCATGTTGAATGTGACGACATGCTTGAAGGAGACCACACCCTGTGTATGCAGGGCGATGAGCTCCTTGTACGTCCCGAGCGGCGAGGAGCCGGTGGGGAGCCCGAGCACGAACGGTTTTTTTTGTGTGGGTTTGAACTCGTT
>JAVBYH010000234.1 GCA_030824175.1 Bacteroidota bacterium
AGAGAAGGGCGGCTCACAGGCCGTCGTGCTCGTCTCGAGCGGGCTCATCGGCGGTCTGTTCGATTTCATCTTCAGCGCCTTCGGCACGTGGAGCGAGGTCATCACCTCGCGCATGTTCTCGTACGGTCAGATGCTCGACGACAAATTCAAGATGGTCTTCAAGGTGAACGTCTCGGCGATGGTCTTCGGCCTCGGCTACATCGTCGGGCTGAAGTACTCGGCGATCATCGCTGCCGGCAGCTTCCTCTCGTGGTTCGTCATGATCCCTCTCTTCCACGAGATCGGCATGCACCTCACGGTGCCCCTCGGCACGGCGACGAAGCTGTTGTCCGACATGACGGCGGAGGAGATCTTCCGGACGTATGTCCGCCAGATCGGCATCGGCGGCATCGCGATGGCGGGCATCATCGGCATCATCCGCTCCTCGGGCATCATCGCCGGGGCGTTCAAGCTCGCCGCGAGCGAGATCTTCGGCAAGAAGGATCCGAACGGCGTCGCCACAGCGCGCACGCAGACGGACATCAAGATGCTCTTCAACGTGCTGTTGATCATCCTTACGGCGCTCCTGCTCTTCGTGTTCTTCTACTCGAGCGTCGTCTTCAACGTATTCCATGCCGTGGTCGGTGTGCTCATCGTGATCGTCATCGCCTTCCTCTTCACCACTGTCGCCGCGAATGCGACGGCCATCGTCGGCACGAATCCCGTCTCGGGCATGACGCTCATGACGCTCATCCTCTCGTCGTTCATCCTCGTGAACATCGGCCTCTCGGGCAACAGCGGCATGATGAGCGCGCTCATCATCGGCGGCGTGGTCTGCACAGCGTTGTCCGTGGCGGGCGGTTTCATCACCGACCTCAAGGTCGGGTACTGGATCGGCACGACGCCGAAGAAGCAGGAGTCGTGGAAGTTCCTCGGCATCCTCATCTCCGCCGCCACGGTCTCCGGCGTCATCATGGTGCTCAATCAGGCGTACGGATTCAAGGGCGAAGGCGCGATGGTCGCCCCCCAGGCGAACGCCATGGCCGCCGTGATACAGCCGCTCATGTCGAACACCCCCGCGCCGTGGATCCTCTACATTGTCGGCGCCGTGATCTCGCTCATCCTCGTGATGGTGAACATCTCGCCGCTCGCGTTCGCGCTCGGCATGTACATTCCGCAGGAACTGAACACGCCGCTGCTCTTCGGCGGGTTCATCGCATGGTTCGTCACGACGCGCACGAAGAACGAGGGACTCAATAACGCGCGGTTCTCGCGCGGCACGCTCATCGCCTCGGGCTTCATCGCCGGCGGCGCGCTCTTCGGCGTGTTCAACGCGTTCCTCAAGTTCCTCGATCAGCAGACGCCCTTCGGGTACGAGCAGTGGTACGCGACGCATTGGGCCGAGAGCGTCAACGGTGAACTCACGGGCCTCGTCATGTTCGGACTCCTCTTCGCATACGCCCTCTGGGATTCGATGCGCGGCAAGGAAGACAAGTAATACGGCACAATCGCCGTCGAACCGCCGCGGTGCATGTTCACAATGCATCGCGGCGGTCCTGTGTCCAGTGTTTCCGAACAATGGGAAATCACGCTCGCTCTTTCCTATCTTTTAGAAATTCCGCCGATTTCCCTTCGGGCTTTACCGATATTTACTGCGTAAAGTGCGATATAATTTGGCACTGCATTTGATTATATTATAGACAATGATACGTCACGCCGTCAGGCGCGGCGGAACCACAATAACTGAAGGGTCAAGTATATGATTCGTGGAACTGTTGTGATCGCTCACGACGTCTGCAAGGGATGCGAGCTGTGCATTGTCGCCTGTCCCCAGCAGTGTCTCGGGCTTTCCGACCATTTGAATGCACGGGGCTACCGCTTTGCGCAGCTCAGCGCCGACACATGCACGGGATGCGTGAATTGCGCCATTGTCTGTCCGGACTCCGTCATCACAGTTTATCGTGAACCGAAAAAAACTGCGAGCCGTTCCTGAGCCCACACGCTCGAGGGGATGGCCATTCAACATCATTCATTCACCGGAAAAACATGCCGGATGAATTCACACACAACATCACACAAAAAATTATGGGCAGCATAGAAGGCAATTCTGAAACAAAACTCATGAAAGGGAACGAGGCGCTCGCCGAAGCCGCGCTGCGCGCAGGCATGCAGGCGTACTTCGGGTACCCGATCACGCCGCAGTCCGAGATTCTCGAGTACCTCATCATTCACGGACCGAAGCGCGGATCCGTCGTGCTTCAGGCCGAGAGCGAAGTGGCGGCGATCAACATGGTGTATGGCGCCGCAGGCGCCGGGGCACGTGTCATGATCTCGTCCTCGAGTCCGGGCATCAGCCTCATGCAGGAAGGCATCTCGTACATCGCCGCGGCCGAACTTCCCTGCGTCATCGTGAACATCCAGCGCGGCGGTCCGGGGCTCGGCACCATCCAGCCTGCGCAGGCCGATTATTTCCAGGCGGTGAAGGGCGGCGGCCATGGCGATTACCGCCTCATCGTGCTCGCGCCGAACTCCGTGCAGGAGATGGCGGACTTCATGTTCGACGGCTTCCGCCTCACCGAGCAGTACCGGATCCCCGTCATGATCCTCTCCGACGGCGCGCTCGGACAGATGATGGAGAAGGTGACGCTCGCTCCCGCCGGTTCGCTTCCGCATTCGGCGAAACCCTGGGCGACGGTGGGCAAGCCGCCGACGCGCGAACATAATTTCATCACGAGCCTCCACATCGAACCGGAACGGATGGAGGAGATCAACATCCATCTCCAGAAGAAGTATCAGGACGTCCAGAAGGAAGTGAAATTCGAACTTCACAACACGGACGATGCGGACATCGTGCTCGTCGCTTTCGGCCTCTCGGCGCGCATCTGCGAGAAGGTCATGGACCTCGCCCGCGAAAAAGGCATCCGCGCCGGGCTCATCCGCCCGATCACCCTTTACCCGTTCCCGAGCGAGATCATCGCGCAGATCGCGGAGACGGCCGCAGCCTTTCTCACCGTGGAAATGAACGCCGGCCAGATGGTCGAGGATGTCCGCCTCGCGGTGAACGGCCGCAAGCCCGTCTTCTTCAAGGGCCGCATGGGCGGCATGATCCCCACGCCCGAAGAGGTGCTGGCGGAACTCGAATCGATCGTCGAACATAAACTTATGCACGCGTGAAAAGGAGCGGTATGGAAAATTCATTGAACGGCCTTGAAGTTGTCTATGAAAAAGTGGAGACGCTGACCGATGCGCCCATGCATTACTGTCCCGGTTGCGGACACGGTGTCGTGCACCGCGTGATCATGGAAGTGATTCAGGAGATGGGCATCACCGAGGACACGATCGGCGTGGCGCCCGTCGGGTGTTCCGTCTTCGCGTACAACTATATGAACATCGACATGCAGGAGGCCGCGCACGGCCGGGCCACCGCGGCCGCCACCGGCGTGAAGCGCGTGCTTCCGGAAAAATACGTCTTCACGTACCAGGGCGACGGCGATCTCGCCGCCATCGGCACGGGCGAGACGATCCACACGGTGAACCGCGGGGAGAACATCCTCATGGTCTTCGTGAACAACGGCGTCTACGGCATGACAGGCGGGCAGATGGCCCCCACGACGCTCGCGGGCATGAAGACGACGACGTCGCCCTTCGGGCGCGACACCGCAACGATGGGCAGCCCCCTGCGCATCACGGAACTCATCGCCCATCTTCCGGGCGCGTACTACGTCACACGGCAGTCGGTCCATTCGGCCCCCGCGGTTCGCAAGCTCAAGAAGGCGATACAGCAGTCGTTCGAGTATCAGAAACTGAAACAGGGCACGTGCTTCATCGAGGTCGTGGCGAACTGCCCCTCGGGATGGAAGATGACGCCCGTCGAATCGAACAAATGGCTCGTGGAGAACATGTTCCCCATGTATCCCCCCGGCGACATCAAAGTGCCGAAGCCTCCCGCAGCCAACAATTAAAACAGTGAAAGACGAAAGAGTGCCATGAAAAAATCACATGATTGTATTTTTGCCGGCTTCGGGGGCCAGGGCGTCCTGTCGATGGGACAGATCCTCTCGTACGCCGCGATGATCGAAACCAAGGAAGTCAGCTGGATGCCCGCGTACGGGCCGGAGATGCGGGGCGGCACGGCCAACTGCATCGTCATCGTGTCCGACACGCGCATCAGCTCGCCCATCGTTACCGCATTCGACTCGGCCATCCTCCTGAATCAGCCGTCCCTCGAGAAGTTCGAGCACACGATCAAGCCGGGCGGACTGCTCATCTACGAGACGTCCACCGTGATCAAACCGCCGACGCGCACCGACATCGAGATCGTTCCGGTGAACGCGATGGAGGAGGCGCGCAAACTCGAGAGTAAGCAGGTGGCCAATGTGCTCCTGCTCGGGGTGTTCCTCGCGCTGCGCCCGATCGTCGCCACGGACGCCGTGCTCCAGGCGCTGAAGAAGGTGCTGCCGTCGCATCGCCAGCACCTGCTGCCGATGAACGAACGCGCGCTCGCGCGCGGCACCGAGCTCGTCGCCGAGCTCGCATCGGTCTCCTGATTGCCGCGGTTGTGCGTAGGGCGAAACGGTGTTTCGCCCCCCGCCTTGGCACTAACGAATTGCAGAATGAAAGCCGTACAACGAACGAGAACACTGTATGAACACCCCTCTATCACACTGCAAGCACGAATGCCGGAACACATGTGCGATGCTTGTTGAAATATTGCGCCGCGAGACGAGTCTGATGCAGATGTACGATCAGATCGCCGCCGATTGCGACGATCCGGAGACGCAGCGGCTCATCGCCGAGTTGAAGGAGCGCCGCGGCGGCATCGTGGAGCACATCGTCGCCAAGCTCAATCAACTGCGGGCGCAGGGGGAGATCCTCGACGGCATCATGGACAGTTACGAGAGTGATCCGGCCGCATAGGGCGGCCGCGGATGTGCCGGCCCGGATCCGGCATCGCACGTCAAGTTTTCACGTATTCCGCCGATGATTACCATAGTGTGTAAAGCGGCTCCGCATGGCCGAACGATCCTCTCACCAACCGTATTCCTGAATGACACAAGTGCACAACATGACGACATTTTTCGCGTTGGCCGAACGGGCTCCCGATGATGTCGTCAGGAGTGAATATGAAACGTTCCAGGCGCTCTCGCACCTGAAGGACATCCTCGATGCGCTCCCGTATGTCGCGGCCATCCTCAATCCGCAGCGCCAGATCATTTACTCGAACACGGCGCTCATGGACATGCTCGGCTCGAAATCCATCGACGAGCTGCTTGGCAAGCGTCTGGGCGAGGCGTTCGATTGTGTGCATGCCGTTGAAAACGACGGCGGTTGCGGTACGGCCGAAGCGTGCCGTTTCTGCGGCTCGGTGCAGGCCGTCGTCCGAAGCCAGTCGCACGGGGTGAAGGTAACAGAGGAGTGCCGCATCTCCGCCCAGCGGGACGGCGGTATCGTCTCGTACGACCTCTCCGTCACCGCCACGCCGTTCTCGTTCAACGCCGCCGCCTATACGATTCTCGCGGTGAAGGACATCGGCGACGAAAAACGCCGCCGGGCCCTCGAACATATTTTTTTCCACGACATCATCAACCATGCGCAGAGCGTTACCGGACTCCTCACGTTTGCCAAGGACATCGCCGAACCCAGCGAAATCGACGAGCTCATGAAGCTCGCGCATGTGGCGAGCGTGGAACTCATGGACGGCATCCTGTCGCAGCGCGATCTGCTGGCGGCCGAAAGCGGGGAGGTCCGTCTGATAAAGCGGTCCCTCTCGTCGAGCATCGTGCTCCAGGAGTGCGTCGCTCTTATCGGGCATCATTTTGTCGCCCACGATCGGGAAGTGGTGGTGGACGACCTCGCGTTCAACATCGTAATTGAAACGGATGAAACCCTGCTGAAGCGGATCATCATCAACATGGTCAAGAATGCCCTCGAGGCGACGCCGGTCGACGGGGTCGTGCGCGTCGGTTGCGAGAAGACCGAGACGGGCATCCGCTATTGGGCGCACAACACGACATCCATCCCGCGCCATGTGCAACTTCAAATTTTCCAGCGCTCCTATTCCACGAAAGGTGCGAACCGCGGTCTTGGCACATATAGCATGAAACTGCTCGGAGAGCATTACCTCAACGGCAGAGTTTCCTTTGTCACGGATCCGGACAACGGCACGACGTTCATGTTCGACCTCCCATTGTGACGCGACGCCCGTCTGCTCCAGGCGCAGACGGGGCGACATGCCCATGGCACACCCAAAAAACACCTCCCGCACCGCTTTTTCTATTGCATTTCTGGCATCTTATGAATACTTTTGAACGCTGGTACTCCGTAAGGAACGAGCCGGCGCTGTGTGTTTGTATGCCCGTATGCAGCCAATTTTCATCTCACTAGCTCTGATTCCGCATGCTCAATCACGTTTGGATGTGGCTAATTGCAATCGGTATAATCGTTGCCGTGGCCAGGGATGTAAACGACGAATTCAGGAATACCTACCGCAACGGGGTTCCGCTCACGACGGAATTTGTCGTGAAGAAAAACACATCATCGCTTCACAAGTCGTACGAGGGCGACATCGCCTCGTCGGCCGAGGCCATGAACCAATTCTACGGGGCAACAGTCGCGCGGTCGGCCGTATCGCAGCCTGCGACGATTACAACCGCCCCGAACGGCGACATGACGATCGCCATCATCACCTCCGGCGACGGAGCCCCCACGGTCTGGAAGGATATGGCCAAGGCGCTCGGCAAGGAACGGGTGGAGGGACGCGTCCGCGAGATGACGTTCAACGCGGACAATTCCGCCGCCACCGTCACCGTCGAACTCGAACGGATGAGCTATTCGAAGATCCGTTCGGTGACGCGAGCCGCGCTTGAATACGCAGACACGGCCATCACGATCTGCCTCGGCCTCATCGGCGTCATGGCGCTCTGGCTTGGCGTAATGAAGGTTGCCGAGGAGGCGGGCCTTTTGAAGGTTCTCACCCGGCTGCTCACGCCGGTGACAAAACAATTGTTCCCCGATGTGCCTCCGGACCACCCTGCGGTCGGCGCGATGATCATGAACATCGCCGCCAATATGCTCGGACTCAACAACGCAGCCACGCCGCTCGGCATCAAGGCCATGGAGGAGCTCGCGAAGCTCAGTCCCAAGGCAGGGGTCGCCACAAACGCGATGTGCACGTTCCTTGTCATCAACACGGCCGGACTCACACTGATCCCCGCCACCGCGATCGCCATCCGCGCGGCGCAGGGCGCGGCCGACCCCGGCATTATCATCGGCACCTCGATCTTCGGCGCCGGCTGCGCTACGATCGCGGGCCTCGCCACTGCGAAGATCATGCAGCGTCTCCCGAAATACAAGAAGGCATTGGAGGTGGGCAATGATGACTGATATCTTCCGCACCGTGATCAACCTTGTGTCCGTGCTCGCCATTCCCCTCTTCATGCTCGTGTTCCTGGGATGGGGATATGCAAAGAAACTTAAAGTATACGAGGTCTTCGTCGAAGGGTCGAAAGAGGGATTCTCCGTCGCCATTCGCATCATCCCGTATCTCGTCGCAATGCTCGTGGCCATCGGCATCTTCCGCGCAAGCGGCGCGATGGACTTTGTCGTGTGGGGCCTGTCGCCCCTTACCGACCTCATCGGCATGCCCGCCGAAGTCCTCCCGCTGGGCATCCTGCGTCCCCTCTCGGGCTCCGGTTCCATGGGACTCATGACCGAACTCATGAAGA
>JAVBYH010000258.1 GCA_030824175.1 Bacteroidota bacterium
AGCGCTTGCAGCTCATGCATGCGTCGGCATCGAAGAGATCCTTCCATGGAAGATCCACCGCCTCTGCCGCGCCGAATCGCACCGCCCCCTCCGCTTCGAGGTCGAGCGTTGCTATCGTCCCTTTCGGCCGCATATCCTTGAAAAGCGTACCGGCGGCGGCGGTAAACATGTGGCGGAGTTTAGTGTACGGCAGGACGACAATGAGGGCCATAACGAGGAGAAAATGAATCCACCACGAGGCTGTGTGGATGATCCTCAGTGAATCGGTTTCGATCCCCGACAGCGCCAACGCCATCTGGCGCCCGACGGGTGAATAGAGCGCGAGCGCGGGATTCTCCCGCAATTCCGTGACGGCGATCCGGGCGCCTTCTACGACGAATCCGGTGATGAGGACAAACATGAGGAGAACATGGATAACATAGTCGCCCGTAACGATTTCCAGCCCATTCGGTCGCGTGATGAACCGCCGGACGGCGAGACCGCCGAGCATAAGGATTGTAGTGAGACCGGCGACATCCAGGACCAGAGAATAGAGCGTGTAAAATGTTCCCGTGAGGAATCTTACGCCGAAGACAGGCGACGTGAAGTCGACCTGGACCATGATGAGCACAGTCCCGATAAACAGGAGCCCAGTGCCCCAAAACAGGAATGCGTGCGCGATTCCCGGTCCCCGAACACGCATCACTCGCGTTTGTGTGAGCGCCGTTTGCAGCATGAGTCTGATCCGGTGCGAGAGGTTGTCCAGTCTCTTGAGGGGCCCGCCTCGCCGATAGACAGCGGTACGCCGCTTGAATGCAAGAGCGCAAACCACTATAGACAATACGGTTAGCGAATACATCAGAGCGATCGCATCACGTCCGACATTCCAGTAGATCTCGCGCGTTGCCTCCATACCAATGGCCTCTGCTGTGGGAATTAACTGAGCAGCATCTTCGCAATGATAAGTCTTTGTATCTCGCTCGTCCCTTCATAGATCCGTGTGATCCGTGCGTCGCGATACATCCGTTCCACTTCGAAGTCCGTTATGTAGCCATAACCGCCGTGTATCTGTATGGCTTCATCGGTCACAAAGGAGGCGGTTTCCGATGCGTGCATTTTACACATGGCCGATTCCATTGTGTAGGAGCGTTTCATCTCCTTAAGCCAGGCAGCGCGGTACGTGAGGAGTTTGCTCGTTTCGATGCGCGTCGCCATGTCGGCCAGTTTGAACTGGATGGCCTGCGTTTCGGAGATCGGATGCCCGAATTGTGTGCGCTCTTTTGCATAGGCGAGGGCGCGATCGAAGGCGCCTTCGGCAATACCGAGGGCCTGCGATGCCACGCCGATGCGTCCCCCGCTCAGGGCTTCCATCGCGATCTTGAACCCCTGCCCTTCGACGCCGATGAGATTCCCACACGGCACTCGCACACCATCCAGCGCAAACGCCGTCGTGAACGTGCCCCGGATCCCGAGCTTGCTCTCGTTTTTCAGCGCCTCTACTCCGGGAGACAGGAGGTCGACGATGAAGGCCGAGATTCCCTTGTGCCTCAGCGAAGGATTGTGTGTGGCAAGGACGATGGCGGTGCCGAGGAATCCGCCGTTCGTCACGAATATTTTAGATCCTGTGAGAATGTATGCATCCCCGTCTTTTGTGCACGTAGTGGCAATGCCGGACACGTCGCTGCCCGCCTGGGCTTCGGTGAGCATGAGGCAGCCGATCTTCCGGCCGGCAGCGAGCGGCGGCAGGAACGTTTGCCTCTGTGCCTCTGTGCCGAAGTGGAGGATAATGTCGCACGCAAGGGAGGAATGTGCGGAGATGAGGATGCCGCATGAGCCGCAGGCTTTCGAGACCTCTTCAACAACGATTGCGTAGGAAAGGATGTCCATGCCAGCCCCGCCGTACGCCTCGGGGACGAAACATCCTAATAATCCCATATCGCCGATTTTTTGAACGAGGTCCTGGGGGATGCAGTGCGTCTCATCGATCTGCATGGCGAGCGGTTTGATCTCCTTTTCGACGAAGTCGCGCACCGTGCTCTGCAACAGTCTGTGGTCCCCGCTCAATTCAAAGTCCATGGCACATCCTCCGTCTTTTTGTGGGATGCAGATGCTACACGCGTTCGAGCACGACTGCCACCGCTTCGCCGCCGCCGATGCAGAGCGTTGCGAGGCCGTACCGGGCCCGCCTCCGGTGAAGCTCACGGACCAGCGTGGCCACGAGCCGGGCGCCGCTGGCGCCGATGGGGTGGCCGAGGGCCACGGCGCCTCCGTTCACGTTGACGCGTTCGGGATCGAGTGCGAGTTCCTTGATCGCGATCATGGGTACGCTTGAAAAAGCCTCGTTGATCTCGAAGAGGTCGATATCGGAGAGCCGGATCCCCGCCCTGGCGCACACGGTGCGCATCGCACCAACGGGCGCATCGGGGAACATGTCGGGAGCGAGACTATGAGTGGAGGCCGCGGCGATTCTGGCGCGGGGCCGAAGATTGTGTTTCGTCACGGCGGATTCGCCGGCAAGGAGTGTCAGGGCGGCACCGTCGTTGATCGTCGAGGCGTTGCCCGCCGTCGTTGTTCCGTCCTTGGTGAAGACCGGCCGGAGTGTCCTGAGTTTTTCGAAATCCACTTTAAAAGGCTCTTCATCCTGGACGATCGATTCATCGCCCTTCTTCCCTTTTCGGGAGATGCAGACGATCTCGTCCGCGAAGATGTCCTCGTTCACGGCGTGCTGCGCGCGGCGATAGGATCGGATGGCGTACTCGTCCTGCGCCTCGCGTGAAATGCCGTGGCTCGCCGCGCGCCGGTCGCCGATCTCCCCCATGTGTTTGCCTGTGAAGGGATCCTGCAGTCCGTCGAAGAGCATAAGGTCGAGCAATTCGCCGTGCCCCATGCGGTAGCCTGTGCGCGCCTTCTTCAGGATGAAAGGGGCCTTGGACATATTCTCCATGCCGCCGGCGATCACAATGTCCGCGTCGCCGAGGGCGATGGAGCCGGCGCCGAGCATGATCGCCTTCAGTCCGCTTCCGCAGACCTTGTTGATCGTCATCGCATGACAGGAGTCAGGGAGTCCGGCGGCGCGCATCGCCTGACGGGCCGGAGCCTGTCCCGTGCCGCCCGAGAGCACCTGCCCGATGATCACTTCATCGACAGCCGACGGATCGATCCCCGTTCGTTCGACGAGCGCGCGTATGACCGAACCGGCCAGCATCGGCGCCTCGATCTCGCAGAGTGCGCCGCCCAGCGAACCGAACGGCGTCCTCAATCCTTCTGCGATGAATATATCGTTCATCTCCGGCCTCCTTCACGCGAGTCTTTGATTGCTGTGCGGGTGCGGTGCGGTCGTTCCCGTCGGGTATGATGCTTCGGCAATGTACACCCGACGCCGCTGAAAATCAACCGACGATTCTAAGCATCGCATTGACTCATAAATAATGTAACCCTAGCCATTGCGAATTTGATTCGTTGCGTCATAATTAAGGTAACCCAAATTTTTGGAGCCTTTTTTATGAAGCCAAGCGAAAAAAAAGAATATTTAGCCGCCATCCGTGCGAGGTATCATCGAGCCGGGAAACGTGAAAAGAAAACCATCCTTGATGAGTTTTGCCTGGTCTGCGAATACAATCGGAAGTACGCGATCAGAGTCCTCAAAAATGTGTCATCGAAGGTTCATAAGCTTCATCGAAATAATCCTGGGCGTCCGAGCAAATACCATGACCCGATCATCTTCGATGTACTGCATAAGATCTGGCTCGTTATGAACCTGCCATGCTCCAAGCGACTAAAGGCGGCCTTGCCGTTTTGGTTGCCATATTACGAACAATTTTTTAAGATCATCATACACCCCAGGCAAATGACGTTGTTATTGGGTATCTCAGCATCAACGATCGATCGGCTGCTAAAACATTTACGCGCCTCATCACACAAGTGGGGTCTGTCGACAACGAAGCCAGGATCGCTATTAAAGCGCCACATCCCGATTGCAACTGACCAATGGGATGAATCGCGGCCAGGGTATCTGGAAGCCGACACGGTTGCTCATTGCGGCACGTCAGCCGACGGAACCTTCGTTTTTACTATCAATTGCATCGATATGGCCACCACATGGCGCGAGCAGCGCGCCACCTTCGGCAAGGGCGAACTTGGCGTTCTCAAAGCGTTAAAGGATATCGAACTCAGTCTTCCGTTTCGGATTAAAGGCTTCGATTGCGATAATGGATCAGAGTTCTTAAATTGGCATCTTCTGAAATACTTCACGCACCGAAAAAACCCGGTGAAGTTCACCCGAAGCCGACCCTACAAAAAAAATGATAACGCTCATGTCGAAGAAAAAAACTGGACGCTGGTACGGCAGTACATCGGTTACCAGAGGATGGCACAGCCACACCTTGCTGATGAGCTCAATGCGCTCTACACATCGGAGTGGCGCATGATGATGAACTATTTCATTCCTTCGACGAAGCTGCTTGAAAAACGTCGCGAAGGTGAAAAGATTATTAAACGATATGATGTTCCCAAAACCCCGTACCAACGAGTTATGGAGCATTCGATGATTGTACCTAAGACGAAACGGAAACTGAAACAAATTTTTGAATCTTTAAACCCGTTTGTACTACAACGGGCTGTTGAGAAGAAAATCAAACATTTGGTTATTCAAGCAGAACCGCTACCTCAGTTCGTGCGAAAACAAGTGACAAAAAAGTAACTATTTTCGGTTACCTTTTATTATGACGCAACACGAGCATAACAACAAACCTCGACAGATCGATCCTCGATTATTTCACGAGCGTCATTTTTTTTACCGCACGATAGTCGCCCGCCTCGAGACGGTACATGTAGGTGCCCGAGGCGAACCGATGAGCATTGAAGACCGCTTCATGCGCTCCCGCCTGCCGCATCCCGTTCACGAGCACCGCCGCGACGCGGCCGAGCATGTCGTAGACGGTAAGCGTCACATGGGTCGCGGCAGGAAGACGATAGCCGATCCGTGTCGAAGGGTTGAAGGGGTTGGGATAATTCTGGCCGAGAGAAAAACCGGCGGGAACCCGGTCGGCAATCGGGTGTGCGGTGGTGACGAGATCGCGCGGCAGACGCAGGGCCGGATCGCCAAGCAGCGTGTACCGACCTGTGTTGTGATCGAAGCCATGCGCCGGATTCCCGTAGGATGGAGCATCCCGTTTCGCCGCAAGGATGTGCGAACCGATCCGGCCGCCCCGCCCCGCGAAGACGGAACGGTAGAACGACCCCAGGAGCGCATTGTCATCCAACAGGTAGGATAATCCCGTGGAGGCGAATGTTGCGACCGCCCCGCCGTTCGGATGCGTGAGCAGCCGCTTCACGAGGACACTGTCGTTTCCCGTGTCGAAATTCTGGCTGCACGCCGCGCTCGTCAGGATGAAGGGACGCCGGTTCGCGGCGAGTGCGGGAACATCCGCTGCCGTCATATACGCATCCTTCGACCATTGAAACGGATTCCCGTGCATGTAGACGCTGAAGAAGAGCGTCGATGCGTTGAGGGCGTCGAATAATTTCTCGCGCGTTCCGCCGCCTGCCGTCGTGTCGGCGAAGCGAAGCACCGTCCCCGTGTAAAACGGCGGGATCGTTGTCGCAATAAAATCGTCGACAGCGGCGTTGAAGGCGTCGCCGTCCACTCTGTCCGTGAGGAAGAGAAAATCATCGGCGTAGTTGTTCCGCGTGAGCGAGTCTTCGAACAGCATTGTCTTGGCCACGACGGCCGCGAGCTCGCCGATCGTGCGAACCGGGAACCGGCCGATCGCGATGTCGGGCCTCGCATCCGATTCGTGCACGTTCACGGCATACCACTCGTCGATCGAAACGGTATCTTCATGCAGGTTCGGGTCATCCGCGAAGGACGAACGCACCCGATGCGAGGGGATGATATCCCCGTCTCCGACGAGGAGCAGGTACTGCGGCTTCGGCTCCTGCCAGGACTGCAGGGCGTAACTCACGAATCCGCGGATGGCTCCGGGCGCGCCGAGAGTGTCGGCGAACTCGCGATAGATCTCCTGCGTGTCCGCTACGCGAACGCTCAATCCCTGCGCCGTCCGCCATGCGACATACGGCGCCATCGCCTGGCGGAATTCCGGCGGTGCGATAATGATGTAGTCGGCCTGCATGTCGGCGCTCTTCAGTTGCGCACGAGTCGCGATGGAACAAGCTGTCGTCACCAGAACACAGGCGATGATGTGTGAGCCGAATCGTATCAATCAGGTCTGCGATGTGCGCATCGGGATCATTTTGGATAATGTGAGGAGAACGCGACAAGTATAGCGAGAGATCATTGCAATGTCAAGTTTTTCCGTTTCGGCGGGTACGATGCATGCAGGCTCTCATCCGCATGGGACGAGAGCCTCGTTGTATGCATCGCCCGGTTCAGGCGTGGACTTTTTCGCGCACCGCCACAGGCATGATGTTCTGGTTTACGCGGAAGAAATTTTCAGGATCGTATTTCTGTTTGATCTTCATGAGCCGGTCGTAGTTGCCGCGGTATGTCGACTTCACCCGTTGATCCCCCTCCTCCATCATGAAATTCACGTACGCTCCCCCCGCGGAGAACGGATGCATCGCCTCCCAGTACTGCTTCGTCCACCCTGTGATCTTTTCCTTGTTCGCGGGATCGGGATCGATGCCGACGATCACCATCGACCACACGGCGTCGCGATAGCTCCATGCCGTGTCGCCGTTGTGGACGCGCGAGGCGGCGCCGTTCACGGGATACATGTGCACCGTCGACAGCGGCGTGGGCATGGACTTCGCCCATTCGAACGAAGTGGTGATGGCCTCCTCCGTCATCTCGTTGAAGAAGTCGCCGCGCCAGTACCATTGCAAGCCGGGCGCCAGGAGCGCGTCGAACATGCTCTGCAGGGCCGGGAAGGGAATCTCACCGACAAGATCGAGCTCGGGCTTTTTGAACGAGCGTATGGCCGTGAATGTGTCCGCGGCCTTCTCGGGTTTCCCGGTGTATGCCCAGACGATGGCGCACATTTTTTTATTGTGGAGATGCTCGGGGAACGGCGCTGCGGGGGGGATGCTGAGATACGCGAAGAACCCTGTCAGGTCGTCGGGAGCGGGTTTGATCATTGTGGAGTACCATTTCAGAATATCCGGAGCCGCGGAGAGGTCCCAGATCATCGGGCCGCCGATGACGGTCGCAATGGGGTGCATCTGATATGTGAACGACGTGCAGACGCCGAAGTTGCCGCCGCCCCCCCGCACCGCCCAGAACAGGTCCTTGTTCTGGTGCGCATCGGCAGTCACGAACGATCCGTCGGCGAGCACCATATCCACCGACAGCAGATTGTCGATCGTCAAGCCGCATTTGCGCGTGAGATGCCCGATGCCCCCGCCGAGTGTGAGGCCGCCCACGCCGGTGGTGGACACGGTGCCGCTCGGTACGGCCATGCCGAAGACATGTGTCGCATGGTCCACCTCGCCCCATGTACAGCCGCCGCCGACCACCACCGTCATCGCCTTGGGATCGACGCGCGTGTATTTGATGCGCGACAAATCGATGACGAGTCCGTTGTCGCACACTCCCAGTCCGCCGCCGTTGTGTCCGCCGCTGCGTATTGCGACGAGAATTTTTTGCTCGCGGGCAAAATTCACGCACTCGATGACGTCTGCCGTATCCGTGCATCGCGCGATCATGAGCGGGCGCTTGTCGATCATGCCGTTGTAGACTTTTCGGGCTTCGTCGTACCCCGG
>JAVBYH010000224.1 GCA_030824175.1 Bacteroidota bacterium
TTGAAGGCGCGGGGAATGAGGAACCGGTTGTCGTCAAGTTTTTGTATCATGGCATACATCCTCCTTAGATGTCGAGGAAGACACGAACGGAATTGGCAGCGGCATCGACAGCGATCTGATGGTACGTCACGGCCTTCACATCCACGCGCGCGTGATGACGCGACCGATCGAACGTCTCGCCGGCGACGACCGCCCTCAATCCGCCGTCGGTGAACATATCGATTGAGATGTGCGCCGGTAAAAAATGCTCGCCGTCGTACAGATACAACACTTCGGACAGCCATTGCACGAGCAATTGTTCCGCAGAGGCGGCGCGAAGCACGACGATCTTCTCGTCCGCCGCCCGGGTGGCACATGCCTCGACAATGACCGACATCATGCCCCAGGCGGCTTGCTCGAACGCCTCGCTCATCGATGCACCAAACGCTTCGATACCCACATCCGACGGATGCTCGATAGTCCGATATCCCTTGCCGATGTCTGTGCCTGCGGTCATCATTCGTCCGACGTCTCTTAATGAGGGGAAACGAGTTTCAAGCCCACAATGCCCGAAACGATGAGCAGGATGCAGAGCAGCCGCAGGAGTTCACGCGATTCTCCGAAGAGAATGATGCCCAGCACGGCGGTTCCCACCGCGCCGATGCCCGTCCATACCGCGTACGCCGTTCCGATGGGCAGCGTCTTCAGGGCGATCGAGAGAAAATAAAAACTGGCGATCATCGTCACCACCGTATACATGCTCGGCCCAACCTTCGTCCAGCCATCCGTATATTTCAATCCGATTGCCCATGCGGTTTCAAGCAGACCGGCAATACCTAAATAGACCCATGCCATGCGAGCGGCTCCTGCGTATGTGAATTCGTTATCAAATATAGCATTAATCCCGTGCAAAATAAACGAACGCACACTCGATTGGAATTCGCGTAAATATTTTCTACATTTTCCCGATCGATGGCTCACCAGTTCCCCACAGCACAAACACAGGACCACTATGACAATCGTTCTCTACCCCCGCTTTTCAGGAGATCTCTTACGCTGCCTTTTCATGCTCGCGCTCATCCTCCCCTTGCGTTCGAATGCGATGCCGGCCGACGACCGCGCCGGTGCGATCGATTCGCTCCTGGCCGCGTATGAGAGTCCGAATGCGCCCGGCGCGAGCGTCGCGGTCATCAGGGACGGGGAGGTGATATTTAAAAAGGGATACGGCTATGCGAACCTCGATGCGCGGCGCAGGGTCCTTCCGTCGACGAATTTCCGTCTGGCCTCGATGACGAAGCAGTTCACCGCAATGTGCATCATGATGCTGAAGGAACAGGGCAGGCTTTCGTACGCCGATCCCCTCACCTCCTTCTTCCCGGCGTTCCCCGCGTACGGACGCACGATCACCGTCCGGCATCTCCTGACGCACACCTCGGGGCTGGTCGATTATGAGGCGCTCATCCCCGATTCACAGACCGTGCAGATACTCGATGCAGGCGTCCTCGCGCTCCTCATGAACACAGACTCGACGATGTTCCCGCCGGGCGCACGGTACGAATACAGCAACACGGGCTACGCGCTCCTGGCCCTCATCGTCGAACAGGTTTCGGGCGAACGCTTTGCCGATTTCCTTCACCGCCATATTTTTTCGCCGCTTGGCATGAGCACGACGGTGGCGTTCGAACAAGGCATCTCCGAGGTGATGGAACGGGCATACGGGTACACACGGACCGACTCCGAATTCGCCTTCGCCGACCAGAGCGTCTCGAGCGCGGTGCTCGGAGACGGAGGCATCTATTCGAACGCCGACGACCTCATCCGGTGGGACGCATCTCTCTATACTGACAGACTCGTTCCGCTCACCGCCCTCGGGGAATCGTTCGCGGACGCCGCGCTCGCCGACGGCTCACCGATCGATTACGGCTATGGATGGCACAAGGGGACGTTCCTCGGGATCCGCTACCCGTACCACAACGGCAGCACGCGCGGATTCAGAAATACGATTCTGCGGTTTCCCGAACAGCGTCTGACCGTGTTCATACTGACGAACAGGAATGAAGGTGACCCGATGGAGATCGCGAAGAAAATTGCGGAGATGTTTCTGAAATGAATGGGCGAGATGAATCTCGCCCTATAAAAAGCACGGCTATTAGAACTCGCCGCTGACGCCGATGCGCACCCGGCGCGGATCGTAATACGCAGCGGGATCGTCCAATTCCCCGCCGGTCCTTCCGTTCGAATCGACCCACCGCACGTTCTTCGCGTTGAAGATGTTCCGCATGTCCACAGACAGCGTGAGCGACGATTGCGATGCTTCGTTCAGCACGATTTTTTTCGTGAGTTTCACGTTTGTAAACACCGTCGCACCCATCCGCGCATTGTTCGGCAGGAACAGTCTGTTCGGATTTGCCGCTGTGAATCCATCCTGCGTCGGGAAGAGCGTGTACGGCCTGCCGCTGTTGTACGACGCCGTTGCGTTCGCTCGCACGTCCCATGGCAGGCGTGCGGTGATATCCGCCTTCAGCGTATGGCGCTGGTCCCAGCTAAGCGGATACGGCTGCGCGAACAACGGGAATCCCCACTGTATGTAGTTCAACGACTGGTCGATATAATCGCTCGTGCCCTCGGTCTTCATAAACGTATACGAAACGCTTCCGTCCACGACCTCTCCTCCCTCGCCGCTGAGCATCGCCTCGAACCCGGAGATCTGCGCCTCCGCGCTGTTCACGTACGACGCGTACCCGAAATCTCCGGCGATCTTGCTGTCGCCCGGGACCAGGGTCTTCGTGTCGAGCTGATTGCGAACGGTCTTCTGAAAATACGCCCCTGACGCCACGATGCTGCTCCCGATGGAATGCTTGTACCCGACCTCCCACGCCATCGTTTTTTCGGGCTCGAGATCCGGATTGCCCGCGGCCACCGAGATCGTGCCGTTCCGCACGTGCTGCGGCGTCATGCCGGCATAGAGATATTCGAAAACGGGATTCTGATAATAGACGCCGAAATTCACATAGACCATATTCGTCGGCGAGGTGGGCAGCGTCACCGCGATGCGGGGGCTCACCTGATATTTCATCGACGCCTTCTTCGTGCCGGTGACCGATCCGGAATACGAACCGTTCGGCAGCTGCACATAGGTCACGACCGGATACGAAACGGCCGGGTCCATCACATCCACGCGGCATCCGAAATCGAGCGTCGAACCGTCGCTTGTGAACTCAACCTTGTCCTGCACGAATGCGCTTCCCGTCAACGGGATATACCGATAGTCGTTGTACGAGGCGATCATCGGCTTGTCATCGAGCGGCTTGCCGAAGTACGAAAATTGCGGATCATACCGTTCGAGCAACGAGGAGATGATGTTCCTATTCACCTGAAATCCGGCGGTGATCATGTGCGTCCGGTCATAGAGCGTCGAATAGTCGGCCTTGAACGTAAGGATCTGCTGCCGATGGTCCGCATGCCAAAACCTGTACCCGTCGACGACGTAGCGGTAATAAATGTCGTACTGGAAGGGCCGAAGGAGCTTCGGATCGAACTCCGCGCCGATCCGGTTCCGCACGAAATAATCGCTCAGGCTCACCGTGAAGAACGAATTCTCGGACACCGTATGCGAGAGGATGGCCGCGAGGCGGTACGAATCGCGTATGCGTTTCGGAAGCCCGTCCAGATTGTAGCGCCAGCTGAATTCGTAATCGCGGAATTGGTGTGTCGAATAAATGCCCTGCACGCTCAGGCGCGTCGACTGGCCGGCCAGATAATCGATCTTCGACAGTCCCGAAAATTCCTCCGATATCAGATCCGGAAAGAACCGGGCGAAGTCCTGCCACCACCGCGTATCCGTCCTCGAAAACGTATTGGCCGAATAATACATGAGCCTGTCGCGAACAATGGGACCGCTCGCGGTGAATTCCACTTCCTTCCAGCGGTCCGTCTGTTTGTGCAGATCCGACGAGAAGAGGTTGTCCGTTTCGTACCGGGCGAACATCTGGTGCGTGTTCGTGCCCCCGCGCGTCACGATGTTCACGATGCCCGACATTGCATTCCCGTACTGCGCCGAGAATCCGCCGATGTACATCGTCATTGTGCCGATGGAAGTCTTCGGAAGATTCGTGCCGGTGTTTCCCGTGAACACATCCTGCACCGGAAGCCCATCCACGAGATATGTGACCTCGTTCTTTTTGCCTCCGCGGACGTGCCCGTCGACCGTCGTTCCCGGTTGCAGCGTCAACACGTCCTCGTACGATGAAACGGGCATCGCCGCATATTTGCCTGAGGAGATCGTGTACGCCGTTGCCGCCTGGTCCTTCAGGATCATCGGCGTCTCAGCGGTGATCTCGATCGGCTGCAATTCGGTCATCGACGGTTCGAGCGCGACATCGAGGCGCGTCCGCAGATCCATCCGCACGATCACCTGTCGGTAAATGACGGCGGCATAGCCGATGGCCGAGAATTTCACATCATACGACCCGGCCCGCACATTCTGGAAGCGATAGAGGCCGTCGCTGTCGCTCGTCGTGCCCGTCGTCGTGCCCACGATGGCGACATTCACACCGAGCACGGGTTGCAGCGTCGTCTTGTCGACGATCCGGCCCTCGATGCTGCCGGTCACTCCCGCCGCACAGAGCATCGGTAGCAGGAACATCGCCGCCATCACAAGGAGGGCCGGCATATGAGCACGATATCGATTCATGGCTGTCATTTTTCGGATGCTGCCCGTCTGTATTTGTATCTACCCGTCAGAGGCTGAAGATACACCATGGGAAGTTTTTTAAATAGGCGGGCTCCTCCTGTCACTGTCAAGGCGATTTCCCTGGACACGAGGATACCGGGATTCGCCGGATCTGTCTTGAAGCCCACCATCTCCCGAAGATCGGAGAGACTGTCGAATTTCGAATCCCATTTATATTGGAACACGGCATAGTCCCCCACCGGAATCGTCAACGTCTTCGTTGCGGCATTATAGACCGCCTTCGAAACGACCTGTTGTCCGGTCTGCGGATTGAAATACGTCGTCCGGAGATCGGCGAGGGAGAACACAATCTGCCGCGTATACTCGGGACGTTCCGCCCACACGAAGTTGATGTAGCCAAAGATGTTCGCCACATCGGAGAACACCTCCGTGTAATTGTTGCGCACTTTCATCGTAAAATACACGGCTTCTTCCCTGCTCGGTGAGTAATAGTCTACCTCGCAGGTCGCCACAATCGGCTGTGTCGGATTATTTCTCGGTGGAAGCGATTCGTCGCACGCGGACATGAACACGGCGCATACCGCAGCCATCAATATGCATGCGGCGTTCCGTCTGAGGTCCGAGCGAGTGCTCGTCTTTGCGGAGGTAGCGGAAAGTGGAATGACCATGGCCATAGTTATCGTATCACATCCGTGGTAAGATGGAGCGGCGCGGAGCACTGCGGCCGCGACTCCGCGATCATGCTGCGATACACGAGCTGCGCGGAGAGCATGCCGACGAATGCCATGTTATCCGTGTTCGAAAAGACGGTGCCGGCGGCGCGCTGTTTGCATTTGGCGAACAGACGGCGCGCGGCATCCGGAGCGAACATACCCGCCTCGGCCAACGCCTGTTCGGAGAACGCCTCTTCGACGTACCCGGGAATTTTTTCCCCGAGGAAACTCGCGGCATCGGGTGTGCGATAGGGCTGCTTCTGCCGTCTCACGATCGGTTCCGGGACGAGCCCCCGGGCTGCATCCTTCAGAATTTTTTTCTCTTCCAATCCCGACAGCTTATACGCGGCGGGAAGAAGATTTGCAAACTCCATGACTTCGGCATCGAGGAACGGGAAGCGTCCCTCCACCGAATTGGCCATGAGCATCCTGTCTCCCTGGGCCGAGAGTAGATACCCGGAAAGAAGTGTCGACACCTCGAGATACTGCGCCTGTGCAAGCGGGTCCCATCGCGTGAATGCATCGGGCAGCGAGTTCAACACATTGCCGGCCGGCATCGAACGGAGCGCCTCGGCCGACGACGGCGAGTAGAACTTTTTCAGCGCGGAGGTGGTGCGCCATCGGGGATCGTGCGAGAACTCCGGAGCATCCGGCCGCTCGAGTCCCTGCTTCCAGAATTCGAGCGCCATCCCCTTCGTGCTTTGCGGCGATCGGGCAAGGTACGGATAGAGCCGGTCGAACAGCCGCGGCCTGCACGATGATGACGGCTGGCGCGACCAGAACAACCGGATCTTTGCCTCGCGGAAGAGATCGTATCCGGCGAACATTTCGTCGGCGCCCTCCCCGGTGAGCACGGCCTTGATGCCGGCTCCGCGGACCAATTTGGAGAGCAGGTACAGCGGGGCAGGCGCCGTCCGGAGCACCGGCTGTTCCGTATGCAGGACAACGTCGGGGAAGACGCGTGCGATATCGGTGCGCGTCACGACGATCTCTCCGTGATCGCTGTCCAGCGTCGAGGCCATCATGCGCTGGAATGGCGTCTCGTCAAATTCCGCATCGTCGAACCGAAGCGAGAACGTCCGGAACAGACCCTCCTTCGCCATGCGCCCCATCTTCGCGACAAGCGAACTGTCGAGTCCGCCCGAAAGATAACTCCCGACCGGAACATCCGCCCGCACCATGCGGAGCCGGGTCGCCTGCATGAGGTGGTCGCGAAGGCGGTCGGCGGCGGCGCGCGCCGACTTGAACGTCGGCTCATGTAGTGCGTCGGGGAACGACATCTGCCAATAGGTTTCATCAGAATGCGATCCGTCACGCGCATAGGTCCGTACCGTTCCCGGCACGATCGCTTCGATCCCATCAAACATTGTCGTCGGCGCCACGGGCGACCAGTACGTAAACGTCTGGTCGAGCCCTCTCGTGTCGATGCGCCGCGGCACACGCGGATCGGCGAAGAGCGCTTTTATTTCGCTCGCAAAGAGCACCCGGCCCCCGCCTTCGTGCACGTACAGCGGACGAACGCCGACACGGTCGCGCGCGAGGACGAGCGTCCGGTCCGAAGAGTTCCACAAGGCGAGAGCCCACTGGCCGTTGAATTTTTTGAAACATCCCGAACCCCACGCCTCGTACGCATGGATGATCACTTCGGTATCCGAATGCGTCCGGAACCGGTGGCCGAGTGTCTCGAGCTCCCGTCGGAGCTCGATATAATTGAAGATCTCCCCGTTGAAGACGATCCAGAGCGTCTCATCCTCGTTCGCCATGGGCTGCTGCCCTGTGGCGAGGTCGATGAGCGACAGACGCGCGTGCACCAGGCCCGCACACCCGTCGCGGTACATGCCGAATTCATCCGGGCCGCGATGACGGATCGCATGCACCATGGCTTCGAGCGATGCTCTCGACGGAGGCTCCGGGTGGGTCGAAGATGAAATGATACCGGCTATGCCGCACATGGGTGTGCCCTCGCAAATACTGTGTTCGTCAAAGATAATTAAAAGTCTCGTGGAAAGAAACAGCTGCGCCGACCTGCCGGCATATTACGACACTTCCGCCCCGGCGTACGGAAGCATTTTTTTTTCGGCGGACGTCTTGAATTGAGACGATTATTTATTATACTATTACATTAGTGTCCAACTGTTGTGAATTAAAATTGCTGGAAGTCTTTTAATTTTAAGTTGTTACAGCAAATTTGGACCGTTTTCCATTTGCTTTTAAAACCGGGATTCGACTATCATTCAAG
>JAVBYH010000008.1 GCA_030824175.1 Bacteroidota bacterium
TCCGAAATGCCTGGAGGGACAACACCGTCGATTTCGAAACGATCACCGTCCCCACGACGAAAGAGCGGGGAACATTGGCGGCGGGCATCTTCCGCGATCCTGCGGTCGATCGCAGGGTCATCGATTATTACACGTGCCAGCATGAACTTGTCGGCGCCGACGTGCTCCACTTCTGCAAGACGGTCAAGGAGTCGTGGCCGCGTCCCATCATCACGGGTTCGTTCTATGGATATTTCTTCTCCGTCTTCAACAGACTCGCGGCCGGAAGCCAGCTCGATCTCGAACCGGTGCTCCGCTCTCCCTACATCGATTACCTCTGCGGTCCCCAGGCCTATGAGCCCGAGGCATACCTGACCGGCGAGCCGTACCGATCGCGGAGTCTCATCACCTCCGTGCTGCTCCATGGAAAGCTCTGGCTCGACGAAATGGATCAGGAACCGAAACGCGTCCTGCCGTACACGTACAAGGACGACGACAATCCCGACTACCCGAAGGTGATGGCGGAGAACGTCGCACAGATCACACGGAACGTCATGTTCCCGCATTCGAAGGGAATGGGATTGTGGTTCTACGATTTCGGTCCGGCCTCCATGCGCACGCATCCGGAAAAGAACTCCTTCCCGGCCTACTGCCAGACGGGGTACTGGGATCATCCCGCCTATCTCGCGGCGATCAAACGGCTGAAGGGCATCTACGACAGCACGCTGAGCAGGGAATACGCCACCGAAGCGGACGTCCTGCTCGTGTACGACACGAAGGTGCAATATCACCTCATGAGCATCGAGAAGGCGGATCCCGTCTCGGGCCAGGCCATCGACCAGACGAGCCTCCATTCCTTCTACGCCGGCATTGTGTTCGATCCCGTCCACATCTCGGACCTCGACAAGGTCGATTACTCCAAGTATAAGATCGTCGTGTTCGCCAACACATTCCTGATGGACGCGAAGACGAAGGAGATCATACGCACCAGGATCGCGAAGGACAACCGCCATCTCCTGTGGATCTACGCCCCCGCGTACAGCAGCGGCGACTCCGTCTCCGATGCGCACGTGCGTGATGTGACGGGGATCTCGCTGACGAGAACGGTGTGCGCCGACACGCCGAAAGTGATGCTCTCGCCCTCGGTCGGAGCAGTGCCGCCACAGCGTCCGAAAGGCGTCTGCTCGCCGCTGTACGCGATCGCAGACACCGCCGCCTCGGTGTACGGAACGTACGCGCACGACGGTTCCGCCGCATTCGGGAAGAAGAATCTCGGCGACCACACGTCGTGGTTTATCGGCGTGCCGCCGACGAATGGTACGCTGCTCAAGTTCATCTATCGCGCCGCTGGCGCGAACATCTATAACGACGACAAGGATATTTTCTACGGCGGCGCGGGGATCGTTACGATGCACACGAAAAACGGCGGCCGGAAGGAGGTCCGCCTGAAGAACGGAACCTCGGTCGTCCTCGATCTGCCCGCCGGCGCCTCCACGGTGCTGCTGAACAGCGCGACGGGCGCGGTCATATACACGGGACGGTAGATACTCCTGTCATTCCGAAGGAGCGAAGCGACTGAGGAATCTCACTGCGTATGAACACCGAGATTCCTCGCTGCGCTCGGAATGACACATTTTATTCAGAACAATGAAGACCTACACAAGGAATCGCATGTGTTTTTCAGCTGAAGCGAGTTTTACGGGAGGCGTCATCATCTCATCCATCGGCGTCGCCGCCCTGTCGAAAGTGAAGGAGCCGTCACAGCTCGTCTTCGCCTCCATACCATTGCTCTTCGGCATACAGCAGATCTCCGAGGGATTCCTGTGGCTTGCGTTGCAGTCTCCGGACTACGGAGGCGCACTGAAATTTTCAACATCCATCTTCCTGCTCATGGCGAGGGTCGTTTGGCCGGCATGGATACCGCTCTCGGTGCTGCTCGTGGAGACGGATGCACAACGGAGGAGGCCGCTGTTCATCCTGCTGGCGATGGGCCTGTCCGTCTCGATGTATTACGCGTACTGCCTGATGTTCCTCAACGTCACGCCGCTCATCATGGGCGGCCATATCCGCTACGAGAGCGATTTTCCCGAGTGGCCCGCGGTGCCTGTGTTCATCGTGTATTTTATCGCGTCGATCACGCCCCTGTTCCTTTCGAGCGTCCGGCGGATGCGCGTGTTCGGCACGCTCATGTTCGTCTCGTGCCTTGTCACCGCGGTCTTTTATTTCCAGTTCCTCACGTCAGTGTGGTGCTTCTTTGCCGCGCTGATGAGCGGCGTCATTTACTGGATCCTCAGCGAAGCCGGGAGCAGCCCGGTGAAGATAGAGCGCGAATATGCATGATGTCTCATTCAATAACCGTACACCAGCGAGGTGCCAATGGAATCGACGAAATATGCATTCAGGAAGACGGTTGTCCTCACGCATGAAGAGGCCGTTCTAAAAGTCACCGAGGAATTGAAGAAAGAGGGCTTCGGCGTGCTCACGGAGATCGACGTGCAGGCGACGCTGAAAAAGAAGATCGACGTGGATATCCGCAAGTACCGGATCCTCGGCGCCTGCAATCCTCCCAACGCGTACAAGGCCCTGTCGGTTGAACCGGATATCGGGCTCATGCTGCCGTGCAATGTTGTCGTGTACGAGGCGGAGGACGGATCGGTCATCGTCGCGGCCGTCGATCCCGTCGCGTCGATGATGGCAGTCGGCAACAGCGACCTCGAACCGACCGCGCAGGAGATCCGCGCCCGGCTCAGGCGCGTCATTGAAGCGGTGTGAGAAGATCCGTCTGCACGAATTGTAACCGGTCGTCCGTGCGTGCGATATTATTCCAATTGTCCTTGTTTTTAAATGAGAATTGCTATAGATTTTCAACAAGAAAATCAATCATGCAACGACAGGAGTGTGGGGGCGGCAATGAAATTTTATACATCTGACGGATTCCTGAAGCATTGGCGAATGCTCGCCGCGGTGGTCGGGATGATCGTGCTGATCGTTCTTGGCGGAGCACTCTATTACAGGAGTGAGTCCGCCTCTCATTTTGGTTTGAAGCAGCGGGAAATTCAGACGATCGCTGAGCTCAAGGTGGCGCAGATCAGTGAATGGCATAAGGAACGCATCGCCGATGCGCGCGTCATTTCGGAATCGCCGTTATTTCGACAGGCGATGAAGGAATGGGTCGTCACCCCTCCCAACCGCCCAACGACGGAGGCGTTGAGGAAGCAATTGCTTCTCCCGAAATTGGAATACGGCTATGAGGATATCTGCATTGCTGCGCCGGACGGGAAGCTGCTGCTCACGTTCGACTCATCGCTCCACGAGCTCGATCCCGCCACGCGAGCGCTCGTTCAGGGATCCGCAACAAGCCGGGACGTCATCGTAACCGGCCCCTATTACTGTCCCACTCACCGGAAAATTCATTTCGACATCCTCGCCCCCGTTCGGGATGAGAAGGATCGGATGATGGCGGTCCTCATGTTCCGCATCGATCCGAGCGTGTATTTGTATCCGTTGATCCGATCCTGGCCGGTTCCCAGCACAACGACCGAGGCGTTGTTATTGCGGAAGGACGGCGATAGTGCGCTCTTCCTCAACGATCTGCGCCATCAAACAAACAGCGCGCTGCAGATGCGGCGCTCCTTGTCCGATACCACAAATCCCGGCGTTCAGGCCGTCCTTGGATATACGGGAATATTTGAAGGACTCGACTATCGCGGGGTGCGTGTTCTCGCATACATCGCACCCGTTCCGAACACGCAATGGGTCCTCGTGGCGAAGATGGACGAGGATGAACTGTCTGCGGAACTGAACACAAACAGAACGCTGCTTGTTATCGTCACTGTCGTGTCGATACTGCTGCTGCTTGCCGTCTTTGCCGTGTACTATCGGTCGCTGCAGAAGAGCGCCTATCAGTCGCTCTTCGTGAAGGAGAAGGAGCTTCGCCTCCATCATGAGGAGTTCAAGACGATCCTCTACAGCATCGGCGACGGCGTGATCACGACGGACAGTGACGGCCGCGTGAAACAAATGAACAGCACCGCCGTCCAATTGACGGGCTGGCAGGAGGCGGACGCGCAGGGCATTCACCTCGACGATGTGTTTTCGATCATCAATGAAACGACCCGTCAACCTGTTGACAGTCCGCTTCGACAAGTGCTGAAGGAAGGGATCGTGGTCGGCCTCGCAAACCATACGCTGCTCGTGGCGAAGGATGGGACGGAGAAGCCCATTGCGGACAGCGGCGCGCCGATACGCGACGGTGGCGGCAACATCAGTGGAACGGTGCTTGTCTTCCGCGACAAAACCCACGAACATGAAGCCCAACGCCAGCTGCACGAGAGCGAGTTGCGGCTGCGGCGCGCCGTCCTGAACGCCCCCTTTCCCATCATGATCCACGCAGAGGACGGGGAGGTCGTCATGATCAGCAATACATGGACCGAACTCACCGGGTATACGCACGCCGAGATTCCGACGACAACGGTCTGGGCCGAGAAGGCGTATGGGACGAAGAAGCACCTCGTCAGGAATGACATCGATCGGCTCTACAGACTCACGGAAAAGATCCACGAGGGCGACTACGAGGTGACGACGAAGGCCGGCGAAAAACGGATATGGGATTTCATGTCGTCGCCCCTTGGCGTGCTCCCCGACGGACGGCGCATGGCGATCAGCATGGCGGTGGACATGACCGACCGCAAGCTTGCCGAAGAGGCATTGCGCGAGAACGAACAGAATTATCGGACACTTGCCGATTCGGGGCTGGCGTTGATCTGGGTCGCGGGCACCGACAAGCTCTGCTACTATTTCAACCGCGTGTGGCTCGAGTTTACCGGCCGGACGCTTGAGCAGGAAATGGGGAATGGCTGGACCGGAGGCGTCCATCCCGACGACTTCCAGCGATGCCTCAATATCTATGTCGGTGCGTTCGATAAGCGGGAACGTTTCAACATGGAATACCGGCTGCGCCGGCACGACGGCGAATACCGCTGGATCTATGACTATGGCACTCCCCGGTATAGCAGCACCGGAGAATTTATCGGCTATATCGGCCACTGTCTCGATATTTCCGAACGCAGGGAGGCGGAGGAGAGCATGCGGCGGATCGAAGAGCGCCTCAGCCAGTCCCAAAAAATGGACGCGATCGGACAGCTCGCGGGAGGGATCGCCCACGATTTCAATAACGTTCTCGGCGGCATCATCGGGTATACGGATATGTCTCTTGCCTACGCCGAAAAAGGCTCGAAACTTGAGACCAATCTCAATAAAGTATTGAAGGCCTCGGACCGGGCGAAGAACCTCGTTCAACAGATTCTTTCGTACAGCCGGCATAGCAGTGCGCAGAGATCCATTATCGAGATCCGGCCGATCATCACGGAAGTGCTGGACCTGCTTCGCGCATCCATCCCTTCCTCCGTCTTCATCGAAACGGACCTGCAAACGAACACGAAGCCTGTGCTGGCTGAATCGACGAAGCTCCACGAAGCGATCCTCAATCTCGCCACGAATGCGCTTCACGCGATGAATCGCAAGGGCACATTGACGGTCCGGCTCTACGGCGAACGACTCGACAATCCTGAATACGGCCGGTGCGGCGAGATAATGCCGGGAGAATACACGGTGATCGAGATCGCAGACACCGGGTGCGGCATGGATCAGGCGACACTGGCCAAAGCATTCGACCCGTTTTTCACGACAAAAGGCGTCGGCGAAGGCACCGGAATGGGGTTGAGTGTTGTGCTCGGCGTGGTGCAATCCCATGATGGGAACATCCTGGTCCGGAGCGAGCCCGGCGTCGGCACGACCGTCCGGGTGTTCCTCCCCGTCCGGGATGAAGCCGTTTCCGACGCAGCGACTGTTTCGATGATGCCTGCCGTCTCCGGAGCCGAGCGGATACTTTTTGTCGATGACGAAGAAATGATGACGGAGATGGTCTCTGCGTGGCTCCACAATCTCGGCTACACGACGACCGCAATGACCGATAGCCTTGCCGCATTGGACTTCATCAAAGAGAACGAGATCGATCTTCTCATCACCGATCAGACGATGCCGGGCATGACGGGATTTGAGCTGGCAAAAGCAGCTCTGGAGATCGATCCCGGACTGCCGATCATCCTGTGCACGGGATTCAGTGCCGAAGTGACCGCTGCGACTGCTGCCGAGGTCGGCATCAACAATTTTATCATGAAGCCGTATCGTCGGCATGAGATCGCCACATCGATCCGTGAGATCCTGGACAACACCGCTTCCGCACGAAGGAAAGCATGGCGGAAATGATCCGCATTTATTCTATCCGGTACACCATCATGGCTAAAATATTGTTGTTGCTCTCCTTCGCGGCGGTGTCGGCCGCCGCCGCTCAAACCTCATCGAATCAGCCGCTCACTGTTGTTCCCGCTGTGGATGTGAACCGCTATATGGGAACATGGTACGAGATCGCGCGCCTGCCCGCCTGGTTCCAAAAAAAATGCATCAGCGATGTGAGCGCCACCTATTCGCTGATGGACGACGGGGACATTCAGGTCATTAACCGCTGCCGTACCGAGAATGGCGACATGAGCGAAGCGAAGGGGCGCGCCAAACTCGCCGGCGATGACGAGCCGAACACCAAGTTAAAAGTGCGTTTCGCGCCTGCTTTCCTGTCCATCTTTCCGTTTGTGTGGGGTGATTATTGGATCATCGACCTCGCGCCGGACTACACGTATGCGGTCGTCGGCGAACCGGGGAGAACGTACTTATGGATCCTATCCCGCACACCATCGATGGACGAAAAAAAATTCCAGGAGATCCTCGCCGGCATCAAACATAAAGGGTATGACCTTTCCGGCCTGATCAGAACGTCACACACCGCACAATGAGCCTTCCCGCCAATCGGAGCATGTCATGAAAAATCAATCCATACAAACGGAAATTGATGCAAGCTATCTCTATCAAAAACTTGCCGAGCACGAGAGCGATATAACGATCGCCAACGTCTTCAGACAGATGAGCGGGATCGAAAAAGGCCACGCCGAAGCGTTCGCCCGAAAAGAGAACGTCGTTCTGGAACAGTTGATGCAGCCATCATGGCGTGCAAAGACGTTGAATATGATCGGAACATTGTTCGGGTACGACTATGTACTGGGTACGTTGATGGAGACGGAAAAGAGCATATCGAACGCCACGATCATTACGAAGAAAAAGAACAATCAACAAATAACCGGATTGGAAACCAACCATGTGAAGATCCTGCAGTCGATTCTTGAAAACGAAACAACCGTAACGGGATCGAATCTGTCAAAATTTGAAAGCCGGCATCGGTCTGTCGGAGGAAATGCGATCAGGGCGGCGGTGTTGGGTGGAAACGACGGGTTGGTCTCGAACTTCAGTCTCGTGATGGGAATTGCCGGCGCGACTGCCGGGCAGGAAGGGGTGTTGCTCGCGGGTGTTGCCGGCATGCTGGCGGGAGGATTGTCCATGTCGCTGGGTGAATGGATCTCCGTGAAGAGTTCGCAGGAACTCTATGAAAACCAAATGCAGATAGAGATGGAGGAACTCGAGACGAATCCGGAAGGGGAAATGAAAGAGCTCGCGTTAATATACATGGCTAAGGGTATTCCGGAAGCGCAGGCGTCTGCCATGGCCGCAG
>JAVBYH010000222.1 GCA_030824175.1 Bacteroidota bacterium
CCGGTATGCCCTGGGGATCGACTCGCTGCCGCCGCCGGGACCGTATCCGATGTTCGGCCAGCTTCGCTGGGTATTCAACGTCAAGCCCACGATCGGCGGCGCGTATGTGCAGGACAAGTTCGAACTCGAATACCTCGTCATCAACGCCGGCATGCGCATGGACTGGCTGACACTTGGCAGCACGGTGATGGCGAAGGATTGGAAGACGAGGTGGGAGGAAGCGACGGGCCTCGCATCCGACTGGAGCTCGTTCAGGTACAAGATCAGCCCCCGCCTCGGCATCTCGTTCCCGATCTCCGAACGCATGGTCATCTTCTTTTCCTACGGCCATTTCAACCAGCTGCCCGAACTCCAATACTATTACAGGGATCCGTACAGCGGAGGCACCACGGGAAATCCGCGCCTCGATTACGAACAGACGATCCTCTACGAATTCGGCCTCACCAACCAGCTCTCCGATTACTGGGCGATCGACGTGAAAAGCTATGCCAAGGATGTCTCGAAACAAGTCGGCACCACACGGCTGCTCGCCGCCCTGGGCACCCCCGTGGACCTCTTCGACAATAACGGTTATGCGCGTGCCCGCGGCCTGGAATTCGAACTGACAAAGAGCTATTCCGATTATATCTCGGGAAAGGTGACGTACACCGTGCAATGGGCGAACGGGTATTCATCGTCGGCGTTCGACGATTACGTCCGCTCCCAAACAGACTTCCCCAATCCGATCCGTGAGCGGGCGCTGTCGTGGGACGTCCGCCACCAGGTGATCCTCCAGACAACGCTGGCTGCCGCCGAAAATCAGGAGGTGAATATTTTCGGCCTCGATCTTCCGAATCTCTGGAGCCTCACGTTCCTCTATCGGTTCTCCACGGGGACCCCCTATACGCCCGGCGAGGCCACTGTCGATCCCGCGGAATTTCAGCGGCGTGAAAATACAGCCATCGGTCCGTCCACTTCGTCGACGGATATCAAGTTTGAAAAGGGATTCGATTTGGGCGGAGGGGCAAAGCTCGCGTTCACCGCCGACGTCTTCAACGTCTTCGACCAGAAGAATATACAGATTTATTATGGGTTCAACACGTGGACAGGAAAACCCGTGAAATTCGGCGACGTCCAAAATCCCCAGAATAATTATTATGACTACTATACAATGCTGAGCCTCATGGATCCGCGGCAATTTTCTACCGGCAGGACGACGAAACTCGGAGTACGAATTGATTTTTAATATTCAAGAGCAGGAGTTATGAAAATTTCACAACTGTTATTCTGTGTCACGCTCACCGCATTGTGTTCCGCCGACGCGCTGCTCTCGCAGCAGACCCGGTTGGATTGGAAACTGCATAATGTTGGAAAGGTGCGGCAGGTCATTACGAATATGGGAACATTGAACCCGGCGAAGACCAATTTTCCCGGTCTCGTGTACAGCGAGTTTCCGCCGAACAGCAACGAGGAACATCTGTTTCAGGGCGGACTCTGGATCGGCGGCGTCAATCCGAACGGGGACACCCTCGTGTCGGTCACGCAGAATCATTACTCCAACGAATTCTATCCGACCGCCTCCAGGGGCGACACGATCTGGAGCGTCGGGCGCGGCGACACGGTGCAGATCCCATACTGGCCGAATTACGTCGGACTCTCGGATCAGGATTTCGTTTGCCGCTACAGCGACGACAACATTACGAACATCGAAAATCACACGCCGCTTCATCTCGAGGTCATTCAAACGAGCCATGCGTGGAGCTCGACTCCCGTCGACGAATTCATCATCCTGAAGTACAAAATCATCCCCAAAAAACACGCGATCAAAAACGCCTATGTCGGACTATGGATCCACAGCGCAGTGGGTGTGATCAATACGGCGAATTATATCGACGAGAATCTGATCTACGACAAGACGCTGCACATGGTCACGGTACAGGACAATAAGGGGGGAGATGACGGCACCGCGATCAGTCCGATCATCGCACGTGTCCTTTCGCCGACGAATCCCGCACTGAAATGGTCGTTCAATTATTATGAACACGAAACGATGCCGCACGACAATGTGCAGGAATATCAATCCATGAGCGATGGCGTGATCATGGAAGACCGGCTCGACCAGCCTTCCCGCGCCCACATCGTGTTCTCTTCCGGCCCGTACGACATGAAGGTTGGAGATACGATCACTGTCGAGATCGCGCTCGTGTTCGGCTACGGCACGAAGGCGGCGACGAAGAATGCAGCCTATCTGGATTTCATGAAGAACAAAGGCTTCAAGGTCCCGTCGCCGCCCACCGCGCCGACGGTGAAGATAGAGCCGAGGAGCAAAGGGATCCATCTTTCGTGGTTCCCCCCTGCGGATCCGGCGTTGAATCCGGAACTCTACACGGATCCGAACCGCGGCGACACGGTCAAATATCCGTTCGAGGGATACCGGATCTATAAAAGCCCGAAGGGCAAGAACGGGCCGTGGACGCTCATGGCGCAATATGACATCAAGGACAACATCCCTCCCAACACCGGACTGACGACATATGAATACGACGAGACGGGACTGCTGAACAATGTGGAATATTATTATGCGGTGACGGCGTATTCAAAACCCGATACGACGATCAACTTCCCGTCGCAGGAAACCAGCACGACGGCGACCGCGCTGACCGTCATCCCCGGCACGCTCCCGCCGAAAACCGTTGGCACGGTAGGAGTGGTGCCGAATCCGTACCGCGGCGACATCCCCTATAATTCGTACGATCCGCCCTGGGAGCGGGCCAGCGGGGCGCGTCAGTGGATGGAACAAGACAGGAAGATCCAGTTCGTGAATCTTCCCGACAATTGCGAGATACGGATCTATTCGATCGCCGGCGACCTCGTGTACACGATCTATCATCTCGACAAGAGCCTCGGGTATGAAAATTGGAATCTCACCTCATCGGCGGGCCAGGCCATTTCCAGCGGAATATACTTGTTCACGGTGCAGGATAAAAACAACGGGCAAGTCCAGGCCGGTAAATTCGTCATTATTAAATAAACGGTGTGAGTCGGCTATGATCTATAAATTTATGTGTGCACTCATCCTGCTTCCTGCGGTCCTGTGTGCGCAATACGATCGTCCGGGAAGCACGGATGCGCAATTTCTGAAGATCGGGGTCAGTCCTCGCGGAACCGCCATGGGCGACGCGTATATTGCGGTCGTCAACGGGGCGGAGGCGACGTATTACAATTCCGCGATGCTTGCCTGGTCGAAAGGCGTTGACGTTGTCTTCAATCACAACAAATGGTTCGCCGGGATCAACCACGAATTCGCCGCCGTGGCGATAAACCTGGACGCCATCGGCGTCATCGGGGTGTCCGTTACCGGGCTCTATACGGACGAGATGAAGGTCACCACGCCGCTTCAGCCTGAAGGCACCGGTGAGACATTCTACGCGGGCAACTACCGGTTTGGGCTCACCTATTCGCGTTTTCTGACGGACCGCGTAAGCATCGGTGTGACGGCGAGCCTGCTGCGCATGTCGCTTTACAAGGATTTTACGGCGGACGCGGCGGCGCTCGACATTGCCGCGCAATACGTTTCGGATTTCCGCGGATTCAGATTCGGCATGCAGATCATCAATTTCGGCACTAACGTTCAATTCGTCAACGAGGCGTATCCGCTTCCCACCAGCTTCGTGTTCGGGTTCGGCATCAATGCGCTTGAAATGCAGGATCAATCGGTGCTGCTGAGCTTCAGCGCGATAAAGCCGAACGAGGGACGCCCGCAGGCGATGTTCGGACTCGAATGGCAGTATGCGAACATGTTCTTCCTCCGGGGCGGATATAAATTGAATCACTCGGTGGCGGATTATTCGTTCGGTGGCGGTGTGCGGATGGACCTGTCGGGGTACGATGTGCGCGTCGATTATTCGTATAGCAATTATCTGCTTCTCGGCGCGGCTCATCGCTTCGGATTCGGTCTTCATCTCTGAACCGGATTTTTTCATTACGTGAGCGCCGCGGCGACAGCTCGGCGGTGCCCACCGGGATATCACGCATGAAACTTTTCATTTTCGTTTGGGCCTCGGTCCTGTTGCATGCCATTCCGGTGTCCGCTGCTCTTCTCGGTGAAGACGAACCGCCTGCTGTTCCCTCCGTCCGCATTGCCGCCGCGTTTCCACGCTCCCAATACACTCCGCACGGCTATCTGGACAATCCGTTCCACAGCATGGTGCGGAATCGGAGCGGGGTGATCCGCTCCGTGCCGCCGCTTGGTTTTGGTTTCTGGGCCGCCGATTTTAAAGGGGCGTACGGCAGCGGCACCGGCGGTCATGTCAATTATCTCTCGCTGCTGAATTTCGCCATTAGCATCGACGGAAAAAATTTTATCACCCCGAAGGATTTCGACGGCGCAGGCTTCTCCTCGGCGTACCATACGAAACATATGCTGAGTTACGACTGGTCCGTCGGGGCGTGCACATTCAGCATCAAATATTTTCTTCCGCGGGAACACACACTCTCGGCGATCGTGGAGATCGAAAATTCCGCCCCGACGGCGAAAACGGCCGCCGTGAACGCGATCCATACCTATGCGATCGGCGGCGCGAAATGGTGGGGAAGCAACGGACTGTCGGCCTCGTACAACGGTGGCGCCGATCGTTCGATCAGCAAGATCTGGGCATACGGCGACGTCTTTACGCTGGGATCGTCCTCACGGAGCACGGCGCACATGGTCATGCCGGACGCGCAGGAGGTGGAGCATTGGATCAGGGATAGCCCCGGCACACGGACCGATCAAGCCTCTGTCGCGGGACGCGGACCGATCCACAGCGTTCAACGGTACGAGATCGCCATTCCCCCGCGATCGACGCGGTCGATGCTCGTCTGTTTGAGCCGCGGGAAAAATGGCGAGTGGGCCATGCGTGAACTCGACACCGCACTCGCGACGTCCCGGGCGGCGTTGGACGGCCAGCTCGCGCTCGACGACGCGTTCTGGAAAAACTGCCCCGTGCTTGAAGGCGATTGGGACGACCATTGGAAGCGCGGATGGGTCTATGATTTCGAAACGCTGAGGATGAACGTCCGCCGGCCGATCGGCATCTTCACTCGTCCGTGGGATGCCATGCAGGTCCATTCTCCCCGTTCGGTGCTCGGCGAAATGAGTCTCGACATGATGACCCTCTCGTATGCCGATCCGGGACTCGCGCAGGACGTCATCCTCGGGACGTTTGCCGACGCGATCGCCCCGAACGTGCCGTGTGTCCGCGAGGATGGCAGCGTGAACATGGTTTCGTCGGACGGATCGGAGTGCGGAACGGCGCCGATGTGGGGGTATCCGTTCCATATGATCAAAAATATTTTTCTCGCCACGAACGATCGGGAATGGATGCGAAAGCTGTATCCCAGCCTGCGCTCGTATATAGAGTGGTGGCTCGAGCATCGCACGGACAGTGAAGGATGGCTCCATTGCAACAACAGCTGGGAATCCGGGCAGGACGGATCGCGCAGGTTCCTCGTCGCGGAACACAACGAGGCGGCTGTCGCCGACTTCGTGCGCACCGTCGATGTTGAAGCAAGCATGGCCGAAGCGATGCTCGTGATGAAATATTTTGCCGGCCTCCTGAAGAACGACGAGGACGTGCGGTATTGGGAATCGCTGTCGCGACAGCGCATACAAAATACACGGAGCATGTTCTCCGGCAAATGGTTCCGGGATGTCGACAGCCGGTCGAAACGCCCGATCGTGCTGAACGACTATTACGATGTCGCAATGCTCGCACCGCTGACATGCGGCATCGCGTCTGCGGAACAGATCGATTCGATACGTCCGATGCTTTGGAAATTCGAGAAGGGACACGAATGGCCGCCGGGATTGTTCACATTCGCGGAGGCAGCCGTCTATGCGCAGGAACCCGGTCTTGCCGCCGGCGGTGTCGCCTTCACGGCGGACAGGGTGTACAGACGTACCGATGCGCGCTCGGTGATGTTCTTTGATTCGACATTCTCCTACCGGATACCGGGCGTGGCGAATGAATTCTGGCCTGAGCAGGATGTTCCCGCAGGCGGTGAAAATTACGGCTGGGGCGCAACGCTTCCTATGAACATCATACGGAGCATCATCGGATTCAGGGAAAGGGAAGGCGACGGCTGCGAGTTTTATCTTGCGCCGGCACTCCCTAAAAACTTCCTTGCACCCGGACGACGCTACACGATACGCAACATGCGGTACCGGCGGATGCGCTTCGACGTTACGTATGAAGTGAAGAACACCGGCATCCTGTCGGTCGCCGTGCGCTTCACTTCCGGCGGTCATGTGAACGCATCCGTGCGGACCGGGGCCGGAGCGCCTGTGTCCTTGCAGAACGGCGCCGTCGACCGCTCCGTCGTCGCGTTTGCCGGTGAAAACGAACGCACATATATCGTGCGCTGTGAGTAAGTGATCTTCATTAAGAACCAGAGGGATCTCTATCGCTATGAAATATCTATTGTCGCTCGTCATCCTCTTCTCCGTCTCCGAAGCGCAGCAGAAGCCGTTTCTGTCGAACCTGTCGGCGACAAAACATTCACCCCTCTACACGACCTATGCGGCCGCGATGGAACGGTCGGAATTCACGCTCGACGAAGGATACCATTTCCTGTTCTACGATTCGGCCCGTGGGGCGGATTTCACAACGGATAATGCGGGGGACTGGGCGCTGGCGTTCCGTAAGGGATCGAAATTTGTGTACGCGCTGAAAGGTTTGGCGAAGGAACCCGTGATCACAATGTCCTATCCGGACCTTGTGAAGTATAATTTCTACCCGTTCGACAGGCTCAGGGCGGACGTCACATTCCTCACATACAGCTCGCGCATCGCCATTCAGGACATCCTCTTCACGAATGAAGGGTCGGACAATCAGTCCTTCGACCTCCTCCCGTTCTTCCGCAACCGGGACCGCTCGTTCGAGAACGTGAGGTTCATGAAGGAGCAGAACGCCGTCTCCTTCGCGCACGAGGAATTTCCTGACAGCTGGGTGACGAGTCACAACGTCCCCTACGTCGACAACGTTGACAACGTCGTCATGTACTCCGATGCGCCCGACCGAATGTCGAGTTTCCGCAGCTACACCTGGGGCACCGTTGAAATTCCACAGCAGATCGACCTCAAAAGGCCGTCGGTCTACACGGTGTGGGGAAGGATCACGCACAAGGACAAGGAACGCTGCAATCACCGGACGGCCGTGACGATGTCCGTGTGGATGAACGACGACACAAAAAAGATCCTCATCGAAAACGCCCCGCGATGGGGCAGCGCCGAAAACAACGTCAACGCGTACGCGCTCTACGGGATGGAACTCGGGAATCTTGGCGCTGTGAACCATGGCGACCGCTTCACGGTCGTTCTCACCTGCGCCGCGCTGCGTCAGCAGGCCGTGATTCGCGGCACCGTCGATACCGGCAAGGGCAACAACATCAGGGTCGACGCACCGCTGACGGATGCTGCGCTGCCTGATCCGCCGGAAGGAGTCAAGCGGGACATCTGGGGTAACGGGACGGAGCTGCGCCTGTACTGGAAGGGACGGCCGGGGATGAAATACAATGTTTACCGGCGCGACTACCGCAAAGGCGGAGCCTACGAACTGCAGGCGGA
>JAVBYH010000229.1 GCA_030824175.1 Bacteroidota bacterium
GCTACCAGGCCGTGCAGGACGGGGATGTGCATATCGACATCGCCGTGCTCGCTGCGCCGTCGGCAGATCCGTTCGGCAACGCGAACGGACTCTCGGGTCCCTCGGCCTGCGGGCCGCTCGGATTCGCGCTTGTCGATTCGGAATACGCGGACCATGTCATCGTCGTCACTGATAACCTCGTGCCGTTCCCCTGCGTGCCGTGGCACATCCAGGGCAACAACGTGGACACTGTCGTCGTCGTCGATTCGCTCGGCGATCCGTCGAAGATCGTCTCGGGCACCACGGAGATTACGAAAAGCCCCGACCGCCTCCTCATCGCCGACTACATCGCGCGCTTCGTCGAGGACGCGGGCATCATGCGCAACGGATTCTCGCTCCAGGCCGGAGCCGGCGGGATCAATCTCGCCTTCCTGCTTTCACTCAAGGACCGTATGAAGAAGGCGGGGGTCACGGCGCGCTTCATGCGCGGCGGGAGCACACACTACCTCGTGGAGATGCTGAACGAGGGGCTCACCGAATACATCCTGGACGGACAGGCGTTCGACCAGGCCGGCATCCGCTCGCTCGCCTCCGATCCGAGGCACGTGAACACGAGTCCATTCACGAGCTACAACTATCACGGCAAAGGGAATTTCGCATCCATGCTCGACGCCGTCGTGCTCGGCGCCACGGAGGTCGACGTGAACTTCAACGCGAATGTCGTGACGCATTCCGACGGACTGCTCCTGCACGGACTCGGCGGGTGGCAGGACTGTCTCTTCGCGAAGTGCACCATCCTCGCCGTGCCGTCGTTCCGCGACCGCGTGCCGATCATCGTGGACTCCGTGACGACGCTGTGCGGCCCCTCGGAGCTTATCGATGTCGTCGTCACCGAACGCGGCATCGCCGTGAATCCGCGGCGCACCGACCTCCTCAGGCGCATTGCGAAGAGTTCGCTTCCCATCCGGACGCTGAAGGAGATCCAGACCGAGGTGTACGCGCTGTGCGGCGGCGCGCCCGCGAAGCCCAGGCTCGACACGACGACGATCGCCGCCGTCGTCAAATGGGTGGACGGAACGCTTCTCGACACCGTCTACGCCGTCGCACCAGCAACATGACGGACGTGCTGTTTCCGGCTGCTTCCGCCGCTCCCTCACACATGAAAGGCACAACAGTGAAAAAATCCCAATGGAACGGATCCGATATCCCTCTCCTCACCGGAAAGATCGCCATTGTCACCGGCAGCTCGAGCGGCATCGGCTTCGAGACCGCACGCGTTCTCGCCGCGCGAGGCGCGCATGTCGTTCTTGCGGTGAGAAACACCGATAAGGGGAATGCCGCCGCGGCAAGAATGCGCGCGGGCGATGCCGGATCGAATGCCAGCGTCATGACGCTCGACCTCGCCGACCTTGCGTCCGTCCGAACGTTCGCGAACATCATCCACGATAACTATTCGCGTCTCGACCTCCTCATCAACAACGCCGGCGTCATGATACCGCCGTACTCGAAGACCGCCGACGGCTTCGAATTGCAGTTCGGCACGAACCACCTCGGACACTTCGCCCTGACCGGACTGCTGATGGATCTGATGCTCCGCACGCCGCACGCGCGTATCGTGAATGTCTCGAGCGCGGCGCACATGATCGGCAACATCGATTTCACCGACCTCTCGTGGGAGCGGCGGAAGTATCGTGCATGGCAGGCATACGGCGACAGCAAGATCGCCAACCTCTACTTCACATACAGCCTCCAGAAAAAACTCGCCGATGCCGGATCGACCGTCACCGTCACCTCCGCTCATCCCGGGTGGACGGCCACCGAGCTGCAGCGGCATTCATCGGCTGCCGAATTCGTGAAGGGGCTGTTCGCGCAACCGATCGAGATGGGCGCGCTCCCCACGCTCTACGCCGCCGTGGGCGCAGACACGGCGGGCGGCGAGTTCTTCGGCCCCTCGGGTGTGATGGAAATGAGGGGATATCCGAAACCAACCTCCTCCAATGCGCTCTCGCACGACATGTGCATCGCCGCAGAGTTGTGGGCCGCCTCCGAGCGGCTCACGGGTGTCACGTTCCCCCTCTAGCGCCGCCTCCCGTCCGGTGCATTGATTCTTTCGTGAACTTCTGTTACTTTCTATGAGCGATTTTTTCACGTGAATCCGGCCCACTACAGACAACAGGAGACCCGCCGATGTTCTGGCTTAAGTTTATCACGAATTTCATCAAGATACTGCGTGCGGGACAGACGCCGCGGCAAATCGCGGGAGGGTTCGCGCTCGGCTCGATCCTCGGCCTCTCACCGCATTTTACGCTCCAGAACATCGTCATCTGGGTCATCCTGCTCGTGCTGGACGTGAACCTCTCGGCGGCCACAGTCGCCATCACGGCGTTCGCTCTCATCGCCTTCATCTTCGACCCGCTCTTCCATCGGCTCGGGTATTTCATCCTCGTCGACATCGAATCCCTTCGTCCGTTCTGGACGTCGCTCTACAACGCACCGCTCGCGCCGCTGACGAAGTTCAACAACACCGTCGTGATGGGCTCGTTCTTCGGCGCCATCATCCTTTTCCTGCCCGTCTATTTCGGCATGAAACAGTTCGTCGTGGCATACCGCACGCATCTGCACACGAAGATCGAGAAGATGAAGATCTACCAGATCATCAGCAAGAACTCCCTCGTGCAGTGGTACCAGCGCGTCCGCGATATCGGAGGTGTGTCATGAGGAAGAAATTCGTGTACTATGTGCTCATTCCCTTCGTGATCCTTTCCGTCGTCGTGTATCTGTTCATCGACACATGGATCGAATCTGCGATTGAATCCGCCGGCGAAGCGGTCGTCGGCGCAAAGGTGGAGATCGACAATCTGCGCCTCACCGTGAACCCGATCGCCATCGAGTTCGCGCGCCTCCAGGTGGCGAATCCGAACGACGTGTGGAAGAATATCTTCGAAACGAAGAAGGTGCGCTTCTCGCTCAACTTCGGCCAGCTCATCCGCGGCAAGTACATCGTCGAGACGATGGAAGTGAACGACGTCGTCGTCGGCACGAAACGGACAACAAGCGGATTCATCCCGAAACCGCCCGAGCCTCCGAAGGACCCGAACAATCCGGGCCTCGCCGACCAGATGAAGACGCTTGTCGCAGGCAAGATGAACGACGCGCCCATCTTCGACCTGTCGCTGCTGCGGAAGCAGTTCAAGATCGACAGCCTGTTGAACTACAGGAACCTGAAATCCGTCCAGCACTTCGACACCCTCAAGTCGCAGGTGCTCGAGGCGAGCAAGCAGTGGGACGCCACGATCGCCGACGTCGAGAAATCGAAGCAGCAGCTCAAGGACGCCGAAGCCACGGTGCGCTCGATCGACGTGAACAACATCAAGAAGATCGACGACGCCCTCGCGCTCATCGACAAGGTCGACAAGACGTACAAGACGGTGAAGGATCTCAACGCCACGTTCGTCACGCGCCGCACCGCGATCACGGACAACGTGAACACCGTCTACGCGTCGGCAAAGCTCGCCCCCTCGGTCCTGAAATCGGACTACGACGGCGTCCTGGCGCTGGCCAAGATCCCCGACCTCTCGACGAGCGGCCTCACGCACCTCCTCCTCGGTAAAAAGATCTTCGCGGAGGCGGACAAGTACATGTACTGGGTCGACTACGCGCAGACGGCGATACCGAAATATTTCCCGAAGCCCGAGATCGAATATCCCGCACGCTTCAAGGGGCAGAATATCCAGTTCCCCGTGGACCGCGCATACCCGAAGTGGTGGATCAAGAACATCGCGCTCTCCGGCGGTGAGGACAAGAAGCAAGACCCCGAGTACCTCTACGGCAAGGGGCAGGTGAAGAACGTCACGAACAACCAGAAGATCACCGGTGTGCCGCTGACGATCGCGTTCAAGGGCACGAAGGGGGAGTCGCGCGCCGTGACGTTCGACGCAATGTTCGACCGCACGAAGGACGTGTCGCATGACCTCTACAAGGCCACGCTCGAAGGCGTGAAGAGCGGCGACTTCACGATCGGACAATCGGACTTCCTGCCCGGCAAGATCACAAAAATGATAACGGATGTCGGCGTGAAGGTGGACGTGCCCGGCACCGGCTTCGACGCCGTGATCGGCGCGGATTTCAGGAACATGTCGCTCGTGTTCGAGCGCTCGCCGCGCAACGATGTCGAGCGCATCGTGCGTTCGATCCTCGAATCCGTCCGCGGATTCCATCTCGACGTGCGCTTCTGGAACACGAACGGGAAGCTCGACGTCGCCCTCGCCACCGACCTCGACAATCAGATCGCCGCCCGCACGAAACAGGTGATCGGCGAAGAGGTCGCCCGGCTCGAGCGCGAGGTCCGTGCGAAGATCGACGAGAAGATCGCCGAGAAGCGGAAGGAGTTCGAGAAGATCTACGAACAGAAGAAGGCGGAAGTGGAGGGGCGCATCAGGGAGTACGAGACGCTCATCAACGAGAAGATCGCCATGGTCGAAGCGAAGAAGAAGGAACTGCAGGACCGCATCGAATCAGAAAAGAACAAGCAGGTCAACGACGCAAAGAAAAAGGTCGAAGACGAGGCGAAGAAGCGGCTCGAGGGACTGAAAAAGGGCATTCTTAAATGACGGGAGTATGGATGCGTAAAACGGATTCCGTTCGAATGCGCGCTGCGGTCACGCGGCTCCTTGCCGTGCTGGTGCTGGCCGCCGGAATCGCCCGGTCACAGCCGATCGCTCCTCCTCCGGCGTCTTATACCATCGACGAGAGCCTGTCATCCCGGCTGCAGACGATCGTTGCGGACCTCTGCGCCGACTCCACGTTCTATGTGGGCGAGGACGGCACCGAACAGATCTCTCTTGCGGTGATCGATCTCACGGGCGCTGCGCCCAGGCTCGGCGGCGTGAATCCGCGGAACTTCATCTATCCTGCGTCGGTATATAAGATGTACGTCGCCGCCGAGGTGCTCCGCCAGGTCTCCGAAGGGAAGCATGCGCTCAACGAACCCGTCGTCGTGACATATCCGAACGCCGTCGACAAGTCGAAAGAACTCGCGTTCGATCCCCGTCCGCTGCTCAGGGAGGGCGATACCGTGACGGTGAACTATCTTCTCGATCTCATGATCACGCGTTCGGACAACAGCGCGGCGAACTGCCTCATCGACCTCGCCCGGCGGGAGAACATCAACAGGATGATGGAGGCGTACGGCTGGAAGGGCAGCGAGGTCACACGCAAGTTTGTGAAACGCGCCGTGGAGGACTCGGGCTACGCCAGGATCCGCTCCACCGAGACGTGCGCGCTCCACGCCGCGGAGTTCATGCTCAGGGTCCAGACGAACACGCTCGAAAATCCGTGGGTGAGCATGCAGATGAAGGCGCTGCTGGGTCGGCAGCTCGATAAATCCAAACTCGCCGCCGGACTTCCCGCCCACGCCATGATGTATCACAAGACCGGCTGGTATTCGTATTGGACGAACGACGTCGGCATCGTCGACGACGGGAGCACGCGGTACGTCGTCGCGTGTTTCCTCCCGCTGCGGGAAGAGCGTGCGCTGCCCGTGCTGCATGCGCTTGCAGCGCGGATCCATCAATTGCTCCGTTGAGCCGCTCTTCAGGAATATCTCCGGGAATATCCCGCCAAACGCCTTGTTTCCCTTGAAAATTTCACCTATCTTTCTCCAAACCGTTTATTCACTTATCAACGCATGCCGATGAAAAATGTTGTCATCACGGGTATCGGGCTTATTTCGCCCCTGGGATTAACAATCGACGAATCGTGGGAAAACGCCATCGCCGGAAAATCGGGTGTGAGCCGTGTGACCAGATTCGACGCGGAAAAATATACGACGAAGATTGCCGCGGAAGTGAAAAACTTCGATCCCAGGAAATATTTCGACGTGAAAGAGGCCAACCGCTACGACCGCTCGATTCAATTCGGGGTCGGCGCGGCGGTCGATGCGCTTGCCGATTCCGGTTTCGTCATCACGCCTGAAAATGCCGAACGCGTCGGCATCATCATCGGATCGGGCATCGGCGGCATCACCGGCATTGCCGATACGACGCTCAATCTCGATAAGAACGGTCCGCGTGTCGTCACCCCGTTCTTCATTCCCGGATCGATCATCAATATGGTGTCCGGCTACCTCGCCATACGAACAGGGGCGAAGGGGCTCAACTACGCCGTCGTCTCGGCGTGCGCGACATCGAACCATGCCATCGGAGACGCGTTCCATGCCATTCAGCGCGGCGAAGTCGACGCAATGATCGTCGGCGGCACGGAGGCGCCGATCATAGACGTCGCCTACGCCGGCTTCTGCTCGATGCGCGCCATGTCCAAGCGCAACGACGAACCCGAACGCGCATCGCGTCCGTTCGACAAGGACAGGGACGGGTTCGTGCTCGGCGAAGGTGCGGGCGTGTTCATCCTTGAAGAGGAGGAGCATGCGCGCGCGCGGGGGGCGAAAATGTATGCACGCGTCCTGAGCATCGGCATGACAGCCGACGCGAATCACATCACCGCTCCGCCCGAGGACGGAGACGGCGCATACCGCGCCATGAAGCTCGCGGTGCAGTACGCGGGACTCGAGGCCGGCCAGATCGACTACATCAACACGCACGGCACATCCACCGGTCTCGGCGATGTCGCGGAAACGATCGCGGTGAAGCGCCTGTTCCTCGAGCACGCGCAGAACGGCCTCGCCCTGAGTTCCACAAAATCTATGCACGGCCATCTCCTCGGCGCCGCCGGGGCCATCGAGGCCGCGTTCACGGTGCTCGCCATCAAGAACGGCATCATGCCGCCGACGATCAACCTCGACACACCCGATCCCCAGTGCGACCTCGACTACGTCCCCAATGTCGCGCGCAAAAAAGACATTCGGTACGCCCTCTCGAACGGCTTCGGATTCGGCGGTACGAACGCGAGCGTCTGTTTCGGCAAGGTGTAACGCACGACGTGTATGTAGGGCGAAATGATATTTCGCCCTGCCGAACGACAGTACGATGGTTGAACCGGGGCGAAACGCCGTTTCGCCCTACACGCGCCAATTGTACAGTACGAGTTTTTTCATAGTAGGGCGAGATTTATCTCGCCCGCTTTTTTTTACGGCAGATCTCTTCTCGCACAGACACCCAACGGAGCACTTGTATGAAACGCATCCGCCCTCTCGTCCTCATTCTCTTCATCGCCGTCCTTACACTCCATGCGCAGACTGATAAAGGAGTCAGGGTCCAGTTCGCCGCACCGCAGGGAGCTACCTCGGCGATCGATCACAGCGGCCGCATCATTGCAACATTCAACGAACCGATGACGGCCCTCAAGGCGGTTCCCAAGGCCGAGGGCGCGCTTCCGATGAAGATCCAACCGTCCATCCGCGGCACATACCGCTGGCTTGGCACGACGACGCTGGCGTTCACGCCGGCCGACACGCTTCCGTTCGCGACGCGCTTCACTGTAACGATCCCCGCCGGCACGCGCGCGCTCTCGGGCTCGGCGCTGAAGAACGCGTACACATGGACGTTCGAGACACCGCGTCCCGCCGTCTCCCGCATGAGTCCCGCTGCCGGACAGCGCCGCGTCGAACTCGGTCATGCCGTG
>JAVBYH010000227.1 GCA_030824175.1 Bacteroidota bacterium
CACCATCCCCGGCAGGACACGGCAATTGATTTTCTCGATGAGCGCGCGGGAGGTGACGATCGTCGTGAAGGCGCATTTACGCTGCGCATATTCGACATTCTGCGCCGCTCCGGTCGAATAATTGATCATCACAGGCACGCGGCCGCTCATGAGCGCACCGAGCATCGCCAGCGAACAGCCGGCGGAGGTCGGGATCATGAGGCCGATGAACCCCTTTTCGTACCGCTGAAACTTCTCCGCGAGTATGAGCGAAGCGATGAGCGCCTTCGAATACGGTATCGAACGGTTCGTGTTCTTGTCGACAATTGCGATGGCTCCGCCGCGCTGCTTCGCTACCCGTATGAATTCCTGATGGAGTACCATTCCTGCCCTTTGTCAATCGATGATCGTTCAGCGTCGTCATACCGCGCTGCGCAGCCCGCACTGTAACAGATATGAATAAAATAGGTGATGATGCGTGAAAAAGCAACCCGAAAGGCGACAAAGACACCCCGGATATTTAGAAAAAATTAACTTGCGTCTAAAATAAAAACAATTTATTTTTCTGGAGCAAACAACAGTACACCGTTTTTGCGCTTGTAATGCCTCTCGATAGTACTCGAGATTGTTTTGCTGGGGGGATCTTCTTCAAGAATCCTAGTCCTTCACGGAAGGACGGCAAACAACAAATCGCAACGAGCCTGGCTCCACGCGGTTTCGCGTTATCGAAGCAACAATTCCGGTCGTACACCTGGCTGGCTCCGAGCGCCCGTCGGGTTTTTCGGTACATCTTCATAGAAAGGATCGTTCCATGGAAAAAGGAACTGTCAAGTGGTTCAACAGCGCCAAAGGATTCGGCTTCATTCAACGCGAATCGGGTGAAGACGTGTTCGTTCACTACAAAGCGATTCTTGGCGACGGGTACAAAACATTGAACGAAGGGGACAAAGTTCAATTCGATGTGGAAAAGGGTCCGAAGGGCTTACAAGCAGCCAGCGTCACCAAAGCCGATTAAGGAGCAATCGACCTCCTTGCATAAAACCCCATCGTACCGATGGGGTTTTTCATTTTTTCACCTAATCATCCGCCATGAAATACAGCATCGTCCTCTTCATTCTTTTTTTCGCGGCCGGCTGCAACAGCACCGCTCCCATCTTCTATTCCGACGCAAAGACAATCGCACCCTACAGTCCCGCCGTGCGCGCAGGCTCCACACTCTACGTCTCCGGACAGCTGGGCATGAATCCGGTGACGCTCGAGCTCGTCTCGGAGGATGTGGAGCCGCAGACGAAACAGGTGTTTGAAAATCTGCGCGCGGTGCTGGCCACGGCGGGATACTCGCTCTCGGATGTCGTGTCGTGCACCGTCTACCTGAAGGACATCAGGGATTTCAAGAAGATGAACGACATCTACGCGACATACTTCACCGCGGGCAGGTACCCGGCGCGGGTTGCGCTCGAGGTCGCGAACCTTCCGAAGTATGCCAAGGTCGAGATCTCCGCGATCGCATCCAAATAACGGCACTCCAGGGTCATTTCGTGTAATACTTCATCGCATCGGGCAGCCACTTCCTGATGTTGGCGATGCGCGTTTCGTCCGCCGGATGCGTGCTCATGAATTCGGGCGGCTTCTGTCCTCCCGCCTTCGCCGCCATCCGCTCCCAGAATCCGACCGCCTGCGAGGGGTCGTATCCCGCCATTGCCATGAAGATGAGCCCCATCTGGTCCGCCTCGCCCTCCTGAAGGCGGCTGTACGGAAGCAGCGCGCCGTATTGTGCGCCCACGCCGTAGACGGTCATCCACAGGTTTTTCGTCTCAGCTGTCTTGTTCTGCAGCGCCGTTTCGAGCGCCAATCCGCCGAACTGGGCGATCAAGCCCTGGCTCATCCGTTCCCCGCCGTGCTCCGCGATTGCATGTGCGATCTCATGCCCCATGACCACTGCAAGTCCCGTCTCCGTTTCGGTCACAGGCAGGATGCCGGTATAGACGACGACCTTCCCTCCGGGCATGCACCATGCGTTCACTTCCTTGCTCTCGACGGTGTTAAACTCCCATTGATAGTCCTTGATGAGATCGCTCATCTTTTTCTCTGCCATGTACCGCTCGACGGCCTTCTGAATGCGCGCGCCGACGCGCTTCACCATCGCGCCCTGTTCGGCGTTCGTTGTGAGTTTATTCTCTTTCAGGAATGTTCCATATTCCTGGAAGCTCATGGACAGCATCTGCGCCTGGGGGATGATGTTCAACTGTCTCCGTCCCGTTACGGGTACGGAGCTGCACGAGGCGAAGAGCATGGATGCGATCAATGACAATAGGATCTGTTTCACAGTCAATGGGACCTCCTTATAATCGTACTATTGCGTATGAGTGATGACTTCATTGCTCGGAATGTACATGTACAACAAACGTATCGGCAAATAGACTCCCTCCGTCAATATGCCTGGTACCAGGCAGCGTCGTCGGGGGTGAACGGCTGGTCGAGGAAGCGTCGCGCCTCGATGATCACCGGCGCGTAGAGCAGCGGGTTTCGTTCCGCGGCCTCGAGCGCCCGGCGGTAGTCTCCGATCGCTGCTTCGCGCGAGCCGAGCAGCTCTAGCACGTTACCGTGCCTGACGAGGCCGAGGAGCGGGAGGCTGGGGGATCCTACGGGATCGCGCTGCTGCGACGCCTTGAGAAAATACTCAGCTGCCTTCACCCAGTCCTTGCGCGTGCCCGCCGCCTTGCCGAGCGAGAAGAGGGAGATGCCGTTCGCCCCGACGTTGTTGTCGGGATCAAGTTGCAGCGTGAGCTCCGCCTCCCGTTCTGAGGCGGCGATATCCCTGTTGAAGACGCGGAAGCTGACGGAGGTGCGCGCGTGCGCCATGATCCTGAACCGAGGTATCCAGCGGAGCACAAGATACCGGGGGTTCCAGTCGATCTTCGTGGGCATCGATGAGAAGGTGAACGTGAAGCGCTGCTGCTCCTCCTTCATGAAAATGCGTTTCAGGACGGAGCGTCCGGCGGTCTCGAAGGAAATGTTCAGGGGCATGGCGAACAGATCTCCGCGCTGCGTCACGGTGACCGTCACATCGAACGTGCCGCGCGGCGATGCAACGGTCTCCGATGTGAGGGCGTATTCGGGAAATCCCGTTCGGTAGAGCCATTGATCGAAGAACCACGAAAGCGGCGAACCGTAGGCGGCTTCGCACAGTTCCTGCAGGGCGGCGATGGACGGCGGGGATGTGCGGCTTCTGCCGTAGAGGTCGCGCATCACGCCGTCGAACGATTCGGCGCCGAGAATATATTCAAGCATCATGAACACGTACCGTCCCTTGTACAGAAAGACGGCATCCTCGTTCAGGCCCGACGACCGTCCCGCGGCAATGGGATACGTCGGGAAAAAATCGAGGGCGCGCATCACCAGGTGCGACCGCTCGTTGTACTGCAGGTGGTCCGCGGGATCGGCGCCGGCGAAGAGGAAGCGTGTGGACAAATATCCGGCCCAGCTTTCGTTGAACCAGTACGACGAGTCGGGAACATCGAAGGCGTAGACGCGGGCGGTCTCGTGCAGCCACACGTTGTCCATTGTCGAGGTGAACATCGACGAATCGAACGATCCGAATGCGGGACTGTTCCTCACGATGACGAGATTCCCGCTCTTCACGGGGAGTGCATGGAGCGAGGCGGCGCCGATGCATGCAAACGTGAGGCGGTTGTACCGCGGACGGTACTGCTGCAGCGCGTAATAGCGGGACGCGGCGCCGAGCATCGAAGTAAGGGATGCGGCGAATCCGCTGTGGAAGACCGACGGGTCCGTGTAGAGCGTCACGCCGCACATGCCCGAGGCGCCGGGAGCCGAGACCGGTTGGACGTCCTTCGAACCGGCGACGCAGAAGCTTTCGTCCCATCCGGCAGCATCGTCGCGGACAATCCGCCAGACAGTCGAGGCGCCCCGGCTGAAGAGCGAGTCCACGGTGCCGCCCGCGACGATCCGGAACTCCGACGAGATGAGCACGTCCAGGCGCACGGGCGCATGCGGCTTCGCGGACGATCCCCTCACCCCGGAGATCATCGGGGCCCATCCGGAAAGCGGACGCGACTGGAGGAGGAATTCCCTGCGACCGATAAAGCTGTCGGCGAACGATGACGTGTCGGCGGCGGCGGCGTACCTGATGCGGAACATGACGGAGTCGTTCACACTGAGATGCGGAGGGATAGAACAGACAACGTCGTACGATGCGCCGTCGGGCGACGCCACTCCCTGTGTGCTCTTGATTGTGTTATCCGTCTCATCGCGAATGGAGCGGACGGAGGCCGAGGCCGGAAAATTCCATGACACCGACGCGAGCGAATCGCGCAGCACACGGACCCATACCTCCGCCTCGCACTCAAGCGATGCGCGGTTCTCGTTGATTGTGCAGGCGAGGTGATAGCGGAGCATCTCGGCGTGCTCCGGCGCGGCCTGCGCGGCCCGCGCGGTTAGTGGCGCAAGGAACAGCATGACGTACAGCACGGCGGTGACGCTGTGGGAGGCGGCGGTTCGGTTCATGTTCTCGCTGACAGGAAGGCCATTCATAGAATATAAAAATATACACGTTGCATGCCGAAGATGCAAAGCGCGGAGAGCGAATTAGAACATTCTAATATCTGCACCCCTCCGGGGTAAACAACAAAAAAAAACCCATCGGTGATGCGGCCGATGGGTTTGTTCAACGCGTGTTCAGGATTCGCTACACGTTTGCATTCATCATTCTGATGAATTCGATATTGTCGTCGAAGGACTTCCTCAGTTTTTCGGAGAACTCCGTGAAACTGATGGCGCGAAGGGCCGTATGCTCGCTCACAAGGAGCTGCCAGCTCTCGTCGGACTCGATGAGTACGTTCGTCGGATCGCCCTCGATGCCGTAGCCCCAGAGCTGCGAGAACAGATCGGCGACGCGCACGATGGCGACGAGCGTCTGGTCCATGGGGGCGAACTTCGGCGTATGGTGGAATCGGATGATCTCCGCGAGGTTCACCGGCAGGCGCCATCGCTCCGCAAGCAGGCCGCCCGCCTCGCAGTGGTTGATGCCGAAGAGTTCCTCTTCCGCGATCGTATCCATGTACGCCTTCTCCTTGATGAGCTGTTCGACGGCGGCGTAATCGTCGGGACTGAGCTCCATGAGGACGAGCTTGCCGAAATCGTGGAGCAGACCGCCGACGAATTCCTTGCCCGCCGTGCGGAAATAATACTTGGTCGCGATGGTGCGGGCGATCGACGCCGTGGTGACCGAATGCTTCCAGAACCGCGCGAACGCCTCGCGGTTGATGAGCTTCGGAGACGACATCTTGTTTGCGAGCAGGAACGTGATCATCAGCCGGCCCACTTCGGCCACACCGAGAAGGCTCACCGCATTCTGGACGGTGGACACGCGCGAGCGCAGCCCGTAGAACGAGGAATTGATGGCACGCAGCAGCTTCGTGGTCAGGATGACGTCGAGCTCGATCAGGCGTGCGACCTTTTCGATGGAGATATTTTCATCGTCGATCGCAGATAAGATATCCGTGGTTGCCACTGGAAACGACACAAGGTCTTTGACCTTCTGGATGTCTTCACGAATGTTTTTAATTGGCATAGTCCTACCTTCCGTTAACCATCAATTTATGAGCGATTGCGCGCAGTGAAAGAGCGACCGAAGAGTGAGGCGCGTTCACGACGACCGGCGTTTGTGCACAGACTGATTTGCTGATTGCTGCATCGTACAATAAAAATCCCAGAAATTCAATTTTTTCGTGGAGAAAATGCTGTATCACCGATTCGAGGTTCCTGAACGTCGCCTCCGCCTCGCGCGGGGATTTGGCCATGTTCACGACGAGCCTGAGTGCGGGCATGGAACCCTTCGCCGTATGCTGGACGAGCTTGACCATGGCATAGGCATCCATCACCGCGGTGGGCTCGGGCGTCGTGATGATGATGACGTCGTCCGAATGCACGGCGAAGAACAGGATCTCGTCCGTCAATCCGGCCGAGGTGTCGATGAGGACGAAGTCCTTCGCCGGTTCGGATTCGTAGATCGAATCGAGCAGCTGTTGCTGCGTGGCGGTGGTGAGCGTCGGGAAATCGTATTTCCCCGAATCGCCGGCGAGCACCTTCAATCCGTTGTGCGAGGCCACGAGGGCGTCGGTGATGTCCACCTCGTTGCGTACGACATGGCTCAGCCTGTATTTCGGCGACAGGCCGAGGATCATTTCCGTGTTGCCGAGATTGGCGTCGGCGTCCACGAGCACGACGTTCTTGCGCATGCCGGCCAGGATGATGCCGAGGTTCGACGCGATATTTGTCTTGCCGACGCCGCCTTTGCCCGAGGTGACGACGATCGTGCGGGGACGCTCGGTCTTCACCGGCGCCTTGCGTCCCATCAACTGTGCGGCCATCTCGCGAAGCCTGTTTGCCTGATCACGCATCTGCCATCGCTCCGTTGAATATCATCCGTGCGATGGCCGCATTGTCCGCCACCTGAATATCGTCCGGCACCTGCTGCCCCATCGTGAGGTACGAGATGGGTATGCGGTGCTCCGCCACGAGGTTCACGATATTGCCATAGGCCGAGGCCTCGTCCAATTTGCTGAAGATGATCCTGTTCGGCGAGAGGGATGAAAAGCGTTTCATCACATCACGCATCGTGCGCAGGCTCGCCGTGGCCGAGAGCACCATATGCACCTCGTCGGGATCGGCGGCGGCGAGGATCTTCTCGAGCTGTGCGATCTCCTTGGGATTGCGCTGGTTGCGGCCGGCGGTGTCGATGAAGATGACGTCCTTGCCCGAGAATTTTTTCAAGAGGAGCGGCATGTCCTTTGGCTTATACGCGACGTCCATGTCGATCGAGGCGATCGTCGCGAATGTCTGAAGCTGGTCGATCGCCGCGATGCGGAACGTATCGGCGGAGATGAGGGCGACCTTCATTTTTTTCACGAGCGAGAAGATCGCCGAGAGTTTCGCGATTGTCGTGGTCTTCCCCACGCCGGTCGGTCCGACGAAGGCGATGATCTTCGAGCGCTTGCGCAGGGGTTTCGATTCGCCCGCGACGGGGATGAGGTCCGCGAGCGACCGCACCGAGCGGTCGTGGATCTGCGAGGCGCTGAATCCCTGCGAGGCATTCATCATCGGGAGGATGATGTTCATCGCGTTCTTCTCGGAGATCTCCTGCGAGACGAGCGCCGCATAGACTTTTTTGTACGGGGCCGGGAGTGCCGGGCCCTTCGTTGAGGAGAGTTCCTCCTTCAGGTCGCGGAACGACTGTTTGAGGTCCTCGAATTCGGACTGCCACGCGGCGGGCATCGCCGCGGTATCGGCGGCCTGCGCGGTCGCGCGCGCTTCGCGTGCGGCGGCGCGCTCCTGTCCGAAGCGGGCGCTCAGTTGCTGCAGCGCCGCCAGCGGGGATTCCTCCTCCGGTGCGGGCGGTTCATCGCGAGCCGGGGTCTTGCGCTGCGGCGTCGGCGCACGGTGAAATTCGTCGTCGATGGCGCCCGTGATCTCGTACTGCGTCTTCCCCTTCATTGTGAACACGCCGCCGACGG
>JAVBYH010000302.1 GCA_030824175.1 Bacteroidota bacterium
GTGCCGAACATTCGATGGTATCTCTCTTTATTTGTATTCTTTTGGGCGCCTCTCGTGTGCGGCGCCGGACAACACACAATCGATGCGACGACGGCGCAGGAGTTTCGCGCCGCGCTTAAAAAAGCCGGGCCCGGCGTGACGATCAGGCTCGCCGACGGCACGTATGACCTCGGCGGGGAGATGAAGATCGGCGCACGCGGAACGAAGGGCAGTCCGCTCCGCATCACGGCGCGCAACCGCGGCAAGGCGGTGATCGTCGGAGAATCGCATTTTATTCTGACACGAGCGGCGCACGTCGTCATCGAGGGCCTTCGGTTCGAAAGCACGAACGGTCCGGCCGTCGAGCTTCGCGGCTGTACGCACGTGCAGGTGACGCGCAACGTGTTCCGCTTGAAGGAAAACCGGAGGGGTTCGTGGGTCATGATCGACGGCGTGAAAGGCGACTCCGTCACCGTCAGCAGTCACAACCGGGTGGACCATAACCTCTTCGAAAAAAAATCGCAGATGGGGAATTTCGTTACAATCGAAGGCACGAAGCGCGCGCAGCCGCAGGTGTCACAGTACGACCGCGTCGACCACAACCTCTTCGCCGAGATCGGTCCCCGCGTCGAGAACGTGCTCGAGGCGATACGCGCGGGGTCGTCGGAGTATTCGCTCTCGAGCGGCTTCACCGTGATCGAGGAGAACCTCTTCGAACGGTGCGACGGCGATCCGGAATACCTCTCCATCAAATCGAGCGACGACACGATCCGTCACAACACATTCCGCGAATGCCTCGGCTCGCTGTCGCTGCGCCACGGCAACCGCAACACTGTCGACGGCAATTACATCCTCGGCAACGGGAGAACGGGCTCGTTCCTGGACAGCACGGGGAAGACGTGGAAACTCGGAGCGGGCGGAGTGCGGTTCTACGGGGACCGCATGCGCATCGTCAATAATTATTTCGAAGGCCTGACCGGCAGCCGATGGGACGCGACAATGGCCATCACCGGCGGCAATGCCGTTTACGGTGACGGACAGTCGCTCACGAAACATTTCAGGATCCGGGATGCCGAGATCACCGGCAATACGCTCGTCGGCAACGCGAGCAATATCGAGATCGGGTACGACGGCGGGGGCTTCCAGGGGAATTGGTGGTTCCTCACACCGACGCGCGTACGCTTCGAAGACAATGTCATCACCGGCAGCAGCGACACACTCATACACATCTTCGCGAAGCCGGTCGAGAGCAGCTGGAACAACAACATCGTATGGCCTGCCGGCAATGCCGCCGCCTTCAGCGCTCCCATCGAGGGTGTCCGCGTAGAGGACCCCAAACTCGTGAAGACCGGGGGCATCTGGGCGCGTCCCGGCCGTGTGCCGACATTCATGCCGTTGGGCAGGAATGATGTCGGGCCGGATGCGAAATAACAATGTTCACAAGAATGTGACAGATCCATAGACATGCAGGGTGAGGGACAGTTGTATGAAGAGAAGAATCATCGCAGTGCTTATCGCATGTTCAATCCAGTCTGTTGCATTGTCGCAATCATGGCAATCGAAGATCGTGTCGACCGGAACGGACGGAAGACTCGTTTATAAGGCCGACGCCGAAGGGAATCGCATTCCCGACTTCAGTTACGCAGGATATAGAAACGGCGCGGTCCCGGTCCCTCGGATCGCCGTCGTCGATTCGGTGGGTCCGATCGCGGGAGACAATACAGCGTCCATCCAGGCGGCCATCAACCGTGTCGCCGCCCGGCCTCTCGATGCGCAGGGCTTTCGCGGCGCGCTCTTCATGAAAGCGGGCAGATACAGGGTGTCGCGGACGATCTATCTCAACGCCTCGGGTGTCGTGGTGCGCGGAGCCGGTGACGGAGCAGATTCGCTTTCCAATACGATCATCTACGCCACGGGCGACAGCGTGAGCCAGACCACCGTGCTCGTGGCGGGCGGCGGCACGGGCGGTTCGAATACCTCCGCATGGTCGGGCGCCCTCACCCTGAATGCGTCCATCATGACGGACTCGGTGCATGTGGGCGACCGTCAGTTCGAGGTGTCGAGCGCGAGCCAGTTCGCCGTCGGCGACAATGTCGTGATTGTCCATCAGAAGACAACACCGTGGCTTCGCGCAATCAACTTCGGCGGGGTACCGAACGACACGGGAACCGCATCGTACTGGGCCGGCCAATCGATACCCATCACGTACAACCGATTCATCACAGCAATCACCGGCACGACGATAACGATCGACGCGCCAGTGTTCACCACGATGGTCCGCGGGTTGTCCGCGTGCTACATGTATAAGACCAACAGAAGCGGCATCCTCACCAATATCGGCATCGAGTATCTTCGCGTCGATATCAACAATTATTACAACCAGCATCCGGCCATCAACGGCGACGAAAAGAAACATTCGCTCGATGCGATCCTCCTCGGCAAGATCGAGGACGCGTGGGTGCGCCGCTGCACGGCGCTGCATTTTACGCAATCGGGATTCAAGACCTCGGTGGCAACGCGCGTGACGATAGACTCCTGTTCCGCGATCGATCCCATCAGCATCATCACCGGCGAGCGGCGGTATAATTTCAACACCGCCGTCGCATCACAGCTCATCCTCTTCAGTAACTGTTACGCCAGTTATGCGCGGCACGCGTGCGTCTCCAACGGCACGAGCACGGTGTCCGGCATTGTCTTCCACAATATCACATCGGAATGGTCACTCGCCTCGAGCGAAGGCCACCGGCTCTGGTCGCAGGGAATGCTGTATGATAATTTCCGGGATATCAACACGTCCATGTCGGCGGGCAGTACGGTGTTGGGATTGTATAACAGGGGCAATTACGGTTCGGGCCATGGCTGGGCCGCTGTGCATTCGGTCGCGTGGAATTGTTCCACAGGCACGAGCAGGATCGTCATACAAAAGCCGCCCACGGCGCAGAATTATGCGATCGGCTGCATCGCCTCGGTCACGGGATCGGGGCCATTCGCTGGAGCGCAGGGGTATGTGGAAGGTACGAATGTTGCAGGCGTGCATCCGCAGTCGCTGTATAAAGCCCAACTCGCCGAACGGCTGAACGCGGCCACCGGCGTCGATCGTTCGGCATCCTGCATTCCCGAGTCGATGCGCCTGGAGCAGAATTTTCCAAACCCGTTCAACCCGACGACCTCCATCAGATATCGCATACCGGCGGCGACGCATGTCCGGCTTGAGATCGTCGATTGTCTGGGCCGTGTACTGACCATCCTGGTCAACGGAATGCAGGAAGCCGGCGAGTATGAGGCGCGCTGGAACGCCGCGGCGCATTCGAGCGGCATCTATTTCTGCAGGCTCAATTCCGGACAGAGAGTGGAAACGATGAAGATGGTCCTCGCCAAATGAAAAAACAATTGAACTCGCTCCTCATCAAGCCGAGCGGACCGGACTGCAATCTGGACTGCACGTACTGCTTCTACCTTGAGAAGTCGGAGATGTTTCCGAAGTCGAAGATCCACCGCATGTCCCCGGCCGTGCTCGAACAGATGGTGAAGCAGGCCCTGGAGCAGAGCGGACCGCACATGTCCTTCGGCTGGCAGGGCGGCGAGCCGACCGTGATGGGACTGTCGTTTTTCAGGAAGGCGATCCAGTTCCAGGAACGGTACGGACAGGGAAAGACTGTCGGTAACGGACTCCAGACGAACGGCATCCTCCTGAACCAGGAGTGGGCGAAGTTCCTCGCGCAGTACAACTTTCTCGTCGGGTTGTCGCTCGACGGGCCCGAACACGCGCACGACCGTTACAGGCTGAACAAGCAGGGGAAGGGAACGTGGAAAAAGGTGAACGACAGGGCGAAGATGCTGCTCGATGCGGGCGTCGCCACGAATGCCCTCGTCGTCGTGAACGATCACTCTGTCAACTTCCCCGAGGAGATCTACGAGTACCACAAGCGGCTGGGATTGACGTACATGCAGTTCATACCGTGCGTCGAGACCGATCCCGCAAATCCGGCGCAGGCCGCGTCGTTCTCCGTCTCTGCCGAAAAATACGGCGGTTTCCTGGCGAAGATGTTCGACCTGTGGCACGCGGACATCACGGACGGCGTTGCTGCGACGTCCGTGCGATACTTCGATTCGGTGTTCCACAAATATGTCGGGATGAACGCGCCGGACTGCACACTGATGCGGGCGTGCGGCGACTATGTCGTCGTGGAGCACAACGGTGACGTCTTCTCGTGCGATTTTTTCGTGGAGAACAACTGGAGACTCGGCAACATTATGACGCACCGGCTCGACGACATGCTCAACGCGCCGCGGCAGTTCGAATTCGGCGCCATGAAGGCTGCATTGCCCGATGAATGCGTCTCGTGCGAATGGCTGCAGAAATGCCAGGGCGGATGCACGAAGGACAGGATCCGCGATCCGCACGACAAGGGCTCGAACCATTTCTGCGAATCATATAAGATATTCTTCGCGCATGCGGACATCCGGCTCAGGACGCTCGCCGATCAGTGGATGCTCGCGCAGACGAAGGGGGGCGGATAACGAATGTCGATGCATCCTGTGATGTTGTCTCTATGGCGCGGAGTGCTCAGTGCAGCCGTCTGCTGCGCGTGCGTGTCCGGTGTTCCGGCGCAGACGGTGCTCGAGGCGGACGGTCCCGGCGGCACGTACGAGCTGATCAACAGCGTGCTCGCACCCGGCGCCGATGTCGTCGAGCATCCCGAATGCGTTCATCCGCAGTTCGGCCGGCACATCGCCGAGGTATGGGATGCGGAGCTGAACCGGTACGTCTTCGAGTTCTACTCCCATGTCGCGCAAGACAACGACCGATGCATCAATTTCGATAGGCAGCGCGTGGAGATCAAGACGTACGACAGGTCTCCGGCGAATCTGGTCGGCCTGCGCGGCGAGACGATCACGTACACATGGAAATTCAGGCTGCCCGCCGGCTTCAAGCCGTCGAGCAGCTTCACGCACATTCACCAGATCAAGGCCGTGGGCGGCGACGACGGCAATCCGCTCATCACGCTGACACCGCGCAAGGGCACTCCCAATAAACTGGAGCTCATCCATAACAACGTGACGAAGGCGGCCGTCGTGAATTTATCGCTGTTCGAGGGCGTGTGGGTCGAGTGCACGGAGACGATCACCGTCGGGGCCACAGGTTCGTACGCGCTGACGATCACACGGGTCGCCGACGGGACGACGCTGCTGTCGTATGCGAAGAGCGGCATCATGACGATCCGTCCCGACAATACATTCATCCGGCCGAAGTGGGGGATCTATCGCAGCCTCGATCATCCCGCGGACCTGAGAGACGAGGCCGTGCGGTTTGCCGGGTTCTCGATCCGGGAGATCGTGACGGATGTCGATCGTACGGAGAGCGCAGTGCCGGAGCGCATGACACTGGAGCAGAATTATCCGAACCCGTTCAATCCGTCGACTGTCATCACGTACCGCCTCGCGGCATCGACGCGGATACTGCTGGCGATCTACGACAACGCTGGCAGGATCGTGGACGTCCTCGTCGATACGACGCAGGCGGGAGGCCGTTATCGCGTAGAATGGAACGCGTCGGCCTATGCAGGCGGCGTGTATTTCTGCCGGCTCCAGGCGGACGGAATTGTCGAGACAAAAAAAATAGTCGTCGTGAAGTGACACCGGCACGTACGGAAAGAAAGGTTGAAGCATGAAACGAACGATGAGCGCTGTGATCGTGGTGTGTCTCGTTGGGACAAGTCTCCTGAACGCACGGGGAGACGATAGTCTCTTGACGCGGGCGGAGACGTTCGGCTTCACGCAGCTCAGGCGCGCTATGGCGGAGCTCGGCGACAGTCTCCGGTATCCGCGGAGCACGCAGCCGGACGGGACGTGGAAGACGGGGAAGATACGCGACTGGACGAGCGGATTCTTTCCCGGCAGCCTTTGGTTTGCGTTCGAGGCGACGAACGACACCGTGTTCCGGCTCGGTGCTGAGCGCTGGACGCGGGGTCTCGAATCGCTTCAGGGATACGGCGGTTCGCACGACGTCGGATTCATGGTCTTCAATAGTTTCGGCAACGGCTATCGGCTGACGGGGAATGAAGAATACAAAAAAATGATCCTTGCGACAGCGCGCACCCTGATGACGAGGTACAATCCGAGGGTCGGCCTTATCAAGTCGTGGGACAAGAGGAAGTGGCCGTACCCGGTGATCATCGACAACATGCTGAACCTCGAGCTGCTCTTCTGGGCGTCGCAGAACGGCGGCACGCGCGGGATGTATGACGCCGCCGTGAGTCACGCGGAGAAGACGATGAAGAATCACTTCCGAGCGGACCACAGCACATATCACGTCGTCGGATACGATTCGGCGACGGGCGCGGTGATCTCGCGCGGCACGCACCAGGGCGCGGCCGATGCGTCGTGTTGGGCGCGCGGCCAGGCGTGGGCGGTGTACGGATTCACGATGACGTACAGGTTTACGAGGGACGAGCGCTTCCTGCGCACGGCGCAGCAGGCGGCGAACTATTTTCTCTCCCATCTGCCGGCGGACCGCGTGCCGTACTGGGATTTTCAGGCGCCGAACATTCCGTACGAACCCCGCGACGCCTCGGCCTCCGCGATCGCGGCATCGGCGCTGCTCGAGCTCGCCACATTCGTGCCGGACGCTGCACTGAAGACGAAATATTTCGGTGAAGCCAAAAGCATGCTGCGTTCGCTCGCCGGCCCCGCATACCTCGCGGAAGGCACGAGCTCGCGCGGCATTCTCAATCACTCCGTCGGGAACAAACCGTCGAGCACCGACGTCGATGTCTCGCTCGTCTACGCCGACTATTATTTTCTGGAAGCGCTTGCGCGCGTGAAACGTGCGAACACGGTATCGATCGATATCGCCGCCGTCGAGCGCAAGCGGGTGATTGCCGCTGCGGCGCGGCTGCTCACCGAGCCGCCTGTGACGATCACGGCGTTCCCGGCGGAGCGCAGCGCGGGAGGCGTGCACGACTTTTTCTCGGAGGGCGATTACTGGTGGCCCGATCCGAAGAGTCCCGACAGCCCGTACGTGCAGCGCGACGGGATGACGAATCCCGATAATTTTGTGAAGCATCGCGAGGCGCTGTTCGGCTTCGCGCGCGCGGTCTCCAGCCTGACTGCGGCGTACAGGCTCACCGGCGACGAGCGCTACGCATCGCACGCGGTGGCGCACCTCAAGGCGTGGTTCGTCGACGAGGTCACGAGGATGAATCCCAACCTGCTCTACGCGCAGGCGATCAAGGATCGGTTTACGGGGCGCGGTATCGGCATCATCGACACGATCCATCTCATCGATGTCGCGCGCGCAGTGGAGGTCCTCCGTGCGTCGCGCGCGATGGACGACGCCGCGGCCGAGGAGATCGTCCGGTGGTTCCGCGACTATCTCACGTGGCTCACGACGCACAGGAACGGCCTCGACGAACGGAACGCGAAGAACAATCACGGCGCATGGTGGGTCACGCAGGTTGCCGCGTTTGCGCATGTCACGCGGGACACGGCGATACTCGCCGCATGCCGCGACAGGTTCAAGACCGTACTCATG